>CAYPYY010000004.1:17706-20590 GCA_964414995.1 uncultured Gemmatimonas sp. | reverse complement strand
AAGGGCGTGGTGGCCCAGGCCCTCTCGAACGAGGGCACTCTCATCTTGAATGCCAACGACGAGACGTTGGTCGCGCACCCGCCACGCACGGCGGCGCGCGTGGAGTGGTTTGGTGACGCGGCGCGCGCGTCCGGGCTGCTACCGCCTGTCGCCGAGATGCCGATCGCGATGGGTGGCCACGCGTCCTACAACATCGCCAACGCCGAGGCGGCGGCGCGCGCGGCGCGCGCGCTCGGGGTGGCGCCGGCCACGATCACCGAGACGTTGCGGTCATTCGGTAGATCCAACACGGACAACCCCGGGCGTCTGGAGCGCTACGAGCGAAATGGCGCTCGCATTTGGCTGGACTACGCACACAATCCGCACGGACTGGGGGCGCTGCTTGCACTGGCCAGTGCTTCGCGCCGAACCGGACGGCTTGGCCTGCTCCTCGGTCAGGCCGGCGACCGCAGTGACGACGCGATCCGGGCGTTGGCGCGTGCAGCGTGGGAGGCGCGGCCAGACGTCGTGGTGCTGCAGGAGATGGAGCACTACCTCCGCGGGCGAGAGGCAGGTGAGGTGCCAGCGATCCTCCGTGCAGAGCTGCTTGAGCGAGGCGCAAGCACTGAGCAGGTGATGTTGGCCGGGGATGAGGATGAGGGCGTCGCGGCGCTGCTCGCGTGGGGTCGACCGGGGGACCTGCTGGTGATTCCGGTGCACGCGCTCGAAGCCAAAGACCGGGTGCGGCGGAGATTGGGCGGCTCGGAGAGCTGACGCCTCGCTGGCGAGCGCCGAACGGCTCAGATTATCGGGACGGAGGCCGATCAATGCTGGCAGCGCATCTCCGAGGGCACATCCTCTGGTTCGACCGCGAGCGCGAGCCCACCCACACGGCGAGCGCTGGAACCGCGCTCCTCATAGCCGCAACACTGCTCGAGGCACTGCGTGCGACCGCGGTCAACTGGTGGCGATCATCGATCGCACTATGGTGGCTAGTCGCAGTGCCGCTCGTCATCGCGCTGCTGGTCGTTCCACGCCTCGCCGGGGGATCGTTCGCGCAGTTCGGACTTCGCCGCTGGCGCGAGTGGACGACGACTGAGAAGTCGTACTTCGTGCAGGTGCTGCTCATTGCGAACGTTGTGTTTCCCCTCGTGCTCGCAACGCCGCTGGCACGACGCGTGGCACAGCCCGATGCCCTGCACAGCCTCGCGACCGTGTTCCTGCCGTACCTGCTGTTTGGATTCTACCAGGAGCTGGTCTACCGTGGACTGCTCCAGCGCGAGCTGGTGCGGCGATGGGGCGCCGTCCTCGGCATTCTCGTGGCCAACGTGCTCTACACGTTCGGCCCGCTCCACTGGAACTACTTTGCGATGCCGCTCGCGCGCGCGGTGCCAATGTTCGCGGCCGTGTTCGCGATCGGACTCTACTTCGGTGCGCTCTACCGCCGCTCCGGCAACCTCTGGATGGTCGGGACATTCCACGCGATCGGCAACGCGTACATCGTGTGGAGCGTCGGCGGCTAGTCGCGGCCAGCCGCACGCGCTCGTTTGTCGTAGATTCGCCCAATGACAATCCGTTCCCGCGCACTCCTGCTCGCCGTCGCGAGCGCCCTCCTCGCCTGCACGCCAGAGCCACGCTACCCGCTCGTCCTCCGCGGCGGCCGCGTGATGGATCCCGCCACTGGCCTCGACTCCATTGCCGACGTCGCCGTGCAGGGCGGCCGCATCGTCGCCGTCTCCACGTCGCCCCTCAAGGGCGACAGTATCGTGGACGTAAGCGGCCTCGTGGTCGCGCCGGGCTTCATTGATCTCCACGCGCACGGACAGACGCCTCCGGATATGTGGCTCAAGGTGCGCGACGGCTTCACCTCGCAGTTAGAGCTCGAGATTGGCGTGTATCCGGTCGCCGCGTGGTACGCATCACTGGAAGGCAGAACTCCCGCCAACTTCGGTGCGACCGTGTCGCACAACGTGGCGCGCTACGCAGAGTTCGACGGCGTCGAGATCGGCCACCTGGGGACCAACCCCGACGCGCGGCGACTGCTCGGACCGTCGCCCGCCGGAGCCAACAAACGGGCCACGCCGGCGCAGGTGCGCTCGCTCGCCGCGCGCTTGCAGCAGGGACTCGACGAGGGTGCGCTCGGCGTCGGCTTCGGCATCAACTACACGCCCGCCGCGACGCCCGAGGAAATCACCGAGATGTTCAAGGTGGCGGCGAGCAATCGCGCCACGGCCTTCGTCCACACGCGCGCGTTCGGACTGGGCGCGATTCGCGAAGCCATCGAGACGGCGGCCGCGACGAACGCGTCGCTGCACATCGTGCACATCGGCAGCAGCGGTGGTCGCGAGGTGCGTGAGGCACTCGCCCTCATCGACTCGGTGCGCGGCGCGGGGATGGACGTCACGACAGAAGTGTATCCGTACACGGCCGCGTCCACGTACATCGAGTCCGCACTGTTCAATCCGGGGTGGCAGCAGAACCTCGGCATCTCGTACGGCGAACTGGAGTGGCCATCCACGGGCGAACGACTGACCGCGGCGAGCTTCGCGCGATTCCGCGCACAGGGCGGCGCCGTCATCATCTATATGATGCGTGAGGAGGACGTCGCGTTTGCCGTTTCGTATCCGGGCGTGCTCATCGCGAGTGACGGAATGCCGTTCGTGGACGGCGCGGGCCATCCGCGCGGCGCCGGAACCGCAGCGCGCGTTCTGGGCCGCTATTCGCGCGAGCAGAACGCGCTCCCGCTGATGACCGCGCTGGAGAAGCTGACCATCCTCCCCGCGCGCCGACTCGAAGGCTATCTGCCGGAGATGCAGCGCAAGGGGCGGATCGCGGTTGGCGCGGACGCGGACATCACGATCTTCGATCCCGCCACGGTGATGGACAGCGCGACCTTTCGGCAGCC
>CAYPYY010000004.1:15052-17606 GCA_964414995.1 uncultured Gemmatimonas sp. | reverse complement strand
CGCCAGACGTCGCGGAGTTCGTCGCCCGTGAGGTCGTGGTTTCCGCCCACGCGGAAGAACGGCGCGGGCATCGCGCGCGCCCGCGCGTCGAAGTCGTCCCACTCGCGGGTGAGGGCAGTGTCCTCGGGCGTCGGGCCATCAATAAGGTCGCCGACGCTGAGCACGAGCTCGGGGCGGAGCAGGGTGAGCTGCGCGACGGCGACATTGAACACTTCGCGGCGTTCGCCGCCATTCAAGTCGGACACGACCGCAAAGGTGAAGCGGCCGTCGGAAGTGTCGAACTGCGTGTGCGTCCACGGCAGCGCACCACCGCTGATCTCGTGACGAAACAACGCGCCTGTGGTGCTCGAGCAGGCCGTGAGAGCGATCGTTCCGACGAGTGCGACGAGAGAAGGCAGCCTGCGAGCGTGAGAGCGGCTCATATGAAGTGCGGGGAGAAGGAAGCGGTCCGCGCAACGTTACGAACGGCGCCGTGGACCAGCAAGCCGCACAATCGCTTCAGTAGTTCCGACGCACTCTCACCGGATCCGTCCGGCTAATCCTCGTCCCGTCGCCGAGGCTGCCGACCTCGTTGTTGCCCCAGCAGAACGCCGCGCCATCGGCGCGCAGCGCGCAATGGTGGCTGGTGCCGCCGCGAATGCTCACCACCTCGGCGAGACCCGGCAGCTTTCGCGCGGTGACGCCGAGGCACCAGACCTCGCCGGCTGCGCTAATGCCGCAGTTCGCATTCCCGCCGGACGCGATTGCAATCAGGGGTGGAATGCCCAGGGCGCGCACGTAGTCCAGCCGGTACGTGGTCGTGCCATCGCCCAGCTGGCCGGAAGAGTTGTCCCCGCGGCAATAGACGTCGCCCATCGCGGTGCGTGCGCAGCGACTGTAGCCGCTCGTCGAGATCTCGACCACCGCGGTGACGCCAAGCTCTTGCTGCGCGGCCTGTCGTAGCCCGGGATTCCAGCACCACGCGGTTGAGTCGGCCGCCACGCCGCAGAACTGCCCGGCGAAACTGCTCCGCACGAACTTGAGACCGGGCGCCTCCGCGCTCACCGAGTCGCCATCCCACCAGCACGCTGCGCTCGAGTCGACCAGGACTCCGCAACCGCGCACCGGCGGAAGGAATGAGTTCGCGTCAAAGCTCACCCACCTATACGCTGCGCCTGGCCCTGCCCAGCTCGCTGATCCGTTGTCGCACACCGCCTCACGGCTCGCCGTCAGGGCGCAGCGAAGCAGGTTGGTGCCAACAGCCGCCTGAACAAAGCCGCTCGCGCCGGCGAGCACGCCGATTGAGCCCGGACTTGAGCCAGTGGGGCTGTTGTAGCCGTTGCCCCAGCACAGCAGGCCACCACCGGTCAGCTCGGTGCCGCACGAGGCCTGATAGCCGACGTCGATGCTGGAGAGCGAGGCAAACGAGCTCGGCGCAAGGACGGTGATCGTCGTGGAAAGCGTCGAGTTGCGATAGCGCGCGCTGATGGTGGCGGTACCTGGAAGCAGCGCAGTGACGCGTCCACTCGCATTCACGTTCGCGATGGTGGGTGTCTCCGAGAACCATTCCTCGACCTCGTCAAAGAGGTACGAACCGGAGAGGTGGCGTACCTGCAGCCACACGGAAGTAGTGTCACCGGGAAGCAGCACCGGATAGACTGATCGGATGCTGGCCGTATACCACTCCGGCAGCGGTGCGCGCCCGATGCGGAAGCTCGAGGAGTCTGCGAGCTCGCCGATGCGCACGCGAACGGTGACACGCCCCGTGTCGGTGGTGGTCAGGACCCCGTATGGATTGATGGTGGCGAGCGAGGAGGGCGTGACCTCCCACGCGAACGTCACGAGGCTGTCCGGGATTCGGACGTCCGCCGCCGTGCGCGCCTCAGCCGCGAAGACGAACAGTGTGTCCTCGTAGAAGTAGACGCTAGGCCCGCGAAGCACAACGCGTGCGACGACCGGAGGCGGCTCGGTGGGGGTGCCGCCGTCTGAGCAGGCCAGGAGCAGGCCGGCGACGAGGTACGCCAGGGCGCGCTTCATCACGCTCATATTGTGCGAGGCCCTGCTCGCGCGCGCCACTGACGGCCGCGACGCGTTAATCGCGACCGCTCGGAGTCTCGTGCGCTGCGCTTACCCACCCCCGAATCCCCGCCGAGAACTCCTCCCGCTCCGCAAATCGCGCGGCGCGCGCGTTGATCAAGTGCGGCAGCCGGAACCCATCGCGCGGCAGATCGGTCGCGAGCAGACCAAGATCGTACGCGAGCTCATCCGAGTACGCCGGCAGCAGCACCTTGTACGAGAACGGCACCCGCCGCGGCGCGATGTCGTTGATGTGCGACACGGTGTTCGTCGTGCACGAGCTCCACAGCGTGTTGTAGAACTGCGGGCGCGCGGCGAGCGCGTTCGCCCGCTCGAGCATCGCCACAAACAGCGCACGCTTGCGCGCCGGCGTCGTCCGTGCTTCGTAGAGGAACACCGAATCCCGCCGGTGGTTGGCGCGCAGCCCGATCAAGTCCCGCTCGTCGCCCACCACGTACTGCAGCTCATACTGGCGCAGCAGCCCGCGGAGCGGACTGAA
>CAYPYY010000004.1:0-14952 GCA_964414995.1 uncultured Gemmatimonas sp. | reverse complement strand
GTCGCGGTCGCGAGCCGCGCCTGATCCGGCGACCAGTCACGGTCGTTCGACGGCCGTACGAGCAGTGTCAGTAGCCCGTAGCCGACCACCGGCACCGCGATGGCCAGAGCCACCGCGCGCCGCAGGGCAGGGAATCGTCGCAGCGGCATTGGCGGCGCCGTCCTCGTCAGATCAGTCCAAACAGCATCGCGAGCCCGGACCCGAGCCCGATCGTCACAATCGCCCGCCGCACCCACACCTGCCCGACGCGCTGCGCGAGCAGCGACCCACCAATTCCTCCGACGCCCGCGCCGAGCGCCATCGCCAACGCGACCGGCCAGATCACGATCCCCGAAATCGCAAAGATCACCACCGCCACGAGGTTCATCACCCCGCCGCCCCAGTTCTTGAGGCCGTTCATCTGATGGATGTTGGTCAGCCCCATCAGCCCCAGCGCTGCCAGCATCAAGATCCCCGCACCCGCGCCGAAATAGCCGCCATACACGGCCACGCCGAACTGATATAGCAGAAACGCCGCGCTCGGCGGCAACAGGTGCCCATCTGGCCCCTCAATCTCGCGGCGAACCCCGCCGCGCTCCGCCAGCGCCAGCATCAGCGGCCGCTGCGCGATGAACAGCGCCGTCGCGCCGAGAATCAGCCACGGGACGATCGCGGCAAACCGCCTCTCGGGCGTCTGGAGCAGTAGCACCGCGCCCACCACACCGCCGGCAAATGACGGAATCGCGAACGCCGTCGCCCACCTTCGGGCCCCCACGAGTTCGCCGCGGTAGCCCCACATACTCGCCATCGTGCCCGGCCAGAGTGCCACGGTGCTCGTGGCGTTGGCGGCGATCGGCGGCACGCCGAGGGCGACCAGTGCGGGGAACGTGACGAGCGTGCCGCCGCCGGCGACGGCGTTCATCATCGCGCCGAGCGCGGCCGCGAGGGCGACAGTGCTGAGGAAGAGGGGCGAATCCACGAGGGCGGTTCTGGGTAGAGTTGGGGCGCGTCGCCCCACGGCGAACGATAGCGCGACTCGCTAGATTTCTCTCCTGCGGACCTCCAGTCCGCCAGCCGGACCGGCGCCCTGCCACGGCCGGTGCTCACCCCCTGAAGGAACCCACAGCGATGGCCGGAACAACCCCCTCTGGCGCCCCGCAGGGCGACCACCTCGAGATCAAGGACTCGCGGACCGGGAAGATCTACTACGCCCCGATCACCGACGAGACGATTCGCACCGCCGACCTCAAGCAGATCAAGGTCAATCCCGACGACTTCGGGATTATGGGCTACGACCCGGCGTTTATGAACACCGCGTCCTGCCGCTCGGCGATCACCTTCATCGACGGCGACAAGGGCATCCTGCGCTACCGCGGATACCCGATCGAGCAGCTCGCCGAGCATTCGAACTTCCTCGAGGTCGCCTGGCTGCTGCGGCACGGCGAGCTCCCGGACCAGAAGCAGTTCGACGAGTTCCAGCACCACATCACGTACCACACGTACGTGCACGAGAACATCAAGCGCTTTATGGAGGGCTTCCGCTACGACGCCCATCCGATGGCGATGCTGACGGCCGGTGTCGCGGCGCTCTCGTCGTTCTATCCCACGTCGAAGGAGATCCACGACCCGAAGGAGCGCGACATCGCGTTCATCCGGCTCCTGGCGAAGATGCCGACGCTCGCGGCGTTCGCGTACCGGCACGTGAAGGGCCTGCCGTACGTGTATCCCGACAACTCGCTGTCGTACGCCGAGAACTTCCTCTCGATGATCGCGCGGATGTCGGAGCCCAAGTACGAGGCGCATCCGGTGTATGCGCGTGCGATCGACATCCTGTTCATCCTGCACGCGGACCACGAGCAGAACTGCTCGACGAACGCGGTGCGCGCGGTGGGCTCGTCGCACGTGGATCCCTACTCGGCGGTCGCGGCCGGCGTGGCGGCGCTCTACGGCCCCCTGCACGGCGGCGCCAACGAGGCGGTGCTCCGGATGCTCGAGGAGATCGGTGACGTCAAGAACATTCCGGCCTTCATCGAGTCGGTGAAGTCGGGCAAGGGCGGCAGCCGCCTGATGGGTTTCGGACATCGCGTCTACAAGAGCTACGATCCGCGCGCCAAGATCGTGAAAAAGCTCTGCGACGACGTGCTCAAGATCGCCGGCCTGTCGAAGGATATGGAGATCGCGCTGGAGCTCGAGCGCATCGCGCTCAGCGACGAGTACTTCATCTCGCGCAAGCTCTACCCGAACGTGGACTTCTACACGGGTCTGATTTACCGCGCGATGCACTTCCCGACGGACTACTTCACCGTGCTGTTCGCCATCGCGCGCACCGCCGGCTGGATGGCGCAGTGGGAAGAGCTCCTGCTCGACAAGGAGCAGAAGATCGCCCGCCCGCGGCAGATCTACACCGGCTACGACACGCGCGACTACGCCGCCAAGCGGATTGACCTCTCGCACAAGGTCACGAAGTAGCACCGAGGCGAGGTAGGAACGAGGAAGGCGAGGCCAGGCGGCCTCGCCTTCTTTACTTGTCTGCGGACTGACAGACCACGCGCACCGGGCAGCGGCCGCAATGCGCCACGCGCGCCGTACACACCAGCGCGCCGAGCTCCATCAGCGCCTGATTGTGCGTCCACGCATCCCGTCCCGCCCGCGGCAGCGTGGCCTCGGCGATCGCCCAGATGCGCTTCTGGTCCCGCGCGCGCTTCGGGTGCAGACGCGGCGCGAACACCCGTGTGAGGACTCGCGCTACGTTGGTGTCCACCAGTGCCGCACGTCGTTCGTATGCGAATGTCGTCACCGCACCAGCCGTGTACGCGCCGATGCCTGGCAACTGCCGGAGCTTCTCCGGCGAGTCAGGGATGCGAGAGGCCGCGCCGTGTGCGTCCCGATACTCCGCCTCGGGCGCGTCGCCCCAGGCCGGCGGGCCCTCGCGTACCACCGTGCGCGAGAGCCGGTGCAGGTTGCGCGCGCGGGCGTAGTAACCGAGCCCTGCCCAGGCGGCGAGTACCTCGCGCTCTCGCGCCGAGGCCAGGTGCTCCAGCGTCGGGAATCGTTCCAGAAAGCGCTGCCAGTACTCGAGCACGCGACTCACCTGCGTCTGCTGGAGCATCAGCTCCGACACGAGAATGGCGTAGGGATCTCGCGTGCGGCGCCAGGGCAGATCACGCGCGTTGCGCCGATACCAGGCGCGCAGCCTCTTCCCGAACTGCCGGAGTGCCGCGGCGTCGAGCCGCGGCGCACTGGTGCGCCTCAGTGCGGTTCCCACGTGGGCGCGCTCGTGAAGAGGCCGCCGTCGACGATCAGGTCACGTGCGAGCAGCAGGCCGAATACGACGCTGAGCGTGCCCGCCGCCAGGCGCACGTGTGCGCGCCATCGCTCCACCTTCGCGGTGGCGTAGAGCGCGGGTGCTGCGAGCAGAACTGTCACCAGCATCATCCCGACGATCGTGCCGAAGCCGAACATCAAGAGGTACGCGACCGCCGGCGCGGTTTCACGAATCGTCGTGAGCACGAGCAGTGCGACGGCCGCTGAGCCGGCAAGTCCGTGCACGAGGCCGACCAGCAGCGGGCGGGCGATCGTCGGCGGTGCGTCCTCGGTGGCCCGGCGAATGTTCTGGAAGCCGAGACCCACGAGCATCACCGCCACGGCGAACTCGAGTCCCAGTCCGACGTGCGCGGGAATCACCAGCCGGAAGGCGATGATCGACCCGCCGAGCAGGAGCAGCGTGAGCGTGTGCCCGAGACCCCACACCGCGCCCGCGCGCGCAGCGCGCAGCAGCGATCGCTCACGCGACACGATGGTCGTCACCGCGACGACGTGGTCCGCGTCGGTCGCGTGGCGGAGCCCGAGTAGGACTCCGAGCAGGATGGGCGTCAGTGCCTCGAGCATATGGCGCGAAAGGTAGTCGTCCCGCGCAGCTCAGGTTGTCCGGCGGTCGGCACCGGAACGGATCAGCGGACCGCCGCGACTCCGTATTGGGCGTCGTGCCCGCTGTAGTGGCGCACGAGCATCGCGTGCGCTTCCTGCATCACCGCGGCGCGATACTCCGCCGGCACACGTCCGAGTAGCTCAACCACCGAGTGCACCGTCGCCACCGAGACCATCGCCGACGCCGCACGCTGGGCGGCCGGCATCGTCGGATAGCGGAGGGCGAGGAACTGGCCCACGTGACCGACCAGCGCCTCGTTGAGTGCGTCGTAGATCGCTGGGCAGTTGCGATGCACGGCGTCGTGCACGGCCTCAAAGGCCGGCGTGCGCTCGAGCATCGCGAGCTGACCCTGAAGGATTCGATCGAACAGCGCGGCCGTCGGCAGATGCACCATCGTGAGCGGCATCGCTTCCTGATTCGTGGCCTTCACCATCTCCGCGTATCGTGCGCCCAGGGCCTCGACCACCGCTTCCTTGTTCGGGAAGAAGTGATAGAGCGAGCCCACCGACGACTCCGCACGCTCGGCGATGAGCTGCATCGTGGCCGCGCCTACCCCGTGCTCGGCGAAGACCGCCTCGGCCGCGTCGAGAATCTGCTCCACGCGGCGCTGTCCCCGTTCCTGCTGCGGAGCGCGGGGGGCGCGGTCTGTGGGAGAGGCGGGAGCCGGGTTAGTAGCCATCGCTGTTACAAAATAGAGGCTACCCTCCACTATTGACAAGTAGTGGAAACCCTCTAATTATTGGTGCGTAATTAGAGGTACACCTCTAGATATCCATTAGAAACGGATGGCGGGCTCACGATGGCTGATGCACTGACGAGATGTCTCACGCGCACCGCAAGCGTGTTCCAGATGCGCAAAACGGTGATGATGACCGCGGCAATCCTGCTGGCGCCGCTGTCTTCCTCAGCACAGGCACCAATCGACGAATACGTCGCGCTTGGACTGCGCCAGAACCTCGGGATTCGCCAACAGGCGTTGGCCGTGGCGCAACGCGAGGCGGCTGTGCGTGAGGCCCGCGGCAACTTCCTGCCCAGCGCCACGCTGAACGCGCGCTACACGGACGTCAGCGGGCGCGTGGTAAACCTCGGCGAGCTCATCAACCCGGCGTTCGCGGCGCTCAATCAATTGATTGGCGCGCCGCAGTTCCCGACCAACATTGATTTACGTCTCCCGCTCAAGCAGGAGACGGCGATTCGCGTTGCGCAGCCGATCTTTCGCGCGGAGATCTACTCAGGCTACCGGGCGGCCAGCGCGGCACTCGACGCGCAGGAGGCCACGTTCGGCGCGGCGGAGCGCACGCTCGCCGCCGACATCCGGACTGGGTATCTGACGCACGCCAAGGCGCGAAAGCTGGCGGAGTTGCGCGCGGCTACGCGCGAGGTGCTCGTGGAGCAAGTGCGCGTGATGGATCGGTTGGTGGCGGCTGGGCGCGCCACGCCCGACGCCCTCTCGCGCGCCCGCGCGGAGCTCGCCGACGCCGAGCAACGCGAGGCCGAGGCGGCCCAGCTCTCCGCCGCAACGGCGCAGTCGTTCAACCTTACCCTCGGTCGGGACCTGGCAGACTCGATCGCGTTGACGGACGCGCGGGAGTTCGGCCTTGATGCGCTGCCCACGTTGGAGGCGGCCCTGGCGAGCGGCCTCGCCGGACGGGAAGAGCTGCGCGCACTCGAAGCCGCGACGCGCGCCGCCACCGCGCAACGCCAGGTCGCACGCGGCAGCTATCTGCCCAACCTCGCAGTTGCGCTCGACTACGGCGTGCAGGGCAACGAGTACAACTTTTCGCGCGACGCCGACTTCGCGCTCGTGAGCGTGGTCGCGTCGTGGAACCTCTTCAACGGCGGCCGCGACCGGGCGCGGGTGCAGCAGGCGCAGTTGGAGGCGGAGCGCTACGAGCTGCAGGGCGCCGATGCGCGTCGCGGCGTCGAGCTGCAGGTGCGCCTCGCCTGGCAGGCCGCCGCCGTTGCCAAGCAGGCTATCGAGTCGGCTGCGGTGCAGCGTGACGCGGCCGAGCGCACGTACCAACTGGTCTCCCGCCGCGCCGAGGAGGGGCTGGCCTCGCCGTTGGAACTCAGCGAGGCCCGCGCGTCCCGAACCGCCGCACAGCTCAATGCTGTATTCACCACTTACGACTACTACTTGCGGCGCGTCGAACTGGATCGCGCGGCCGCGCTCTATCCGAGGGCTACGCCGTGATTCTGCTTCGTCGCACGTTCCTGTTCCTGACGCCGATCTCCATCGCTGCCTGCGCATCAAATGATGCCGCGCCCGTCGAGCAATCCGCCGTCATCCCGGTGCGCGTCGTCTCGCCCCTCGCACGCACGACCGAGCCTGACATCGTGCTCACCGGCATCCTTGGCGCCAAGGAGGAGATTCCGCTCGGCTTCAAGATCGGCGGCGTGGTGGCGCAGGTGGGCGCCGACGTCGGCGACCGCGTGCAGGCAGGGCAACTGCTGGCGGCGCTGTCGCTGACTGAGATCGAGGCCTCGGTGGCGGCGGCGCGCGAGGGGCGCGACAAGGCGCGCCGCGATCTCGCGCGCGTGGAGCGCCTCGCCCGTGACAGCGTGGCCACGCAGGCGCAACTCGACGACGCACGCACGGGGGTTGAGGTTGCCGAGGCACAGCTGCGCGCCGCGGAGTTCAATCGGCAGTACGCCGATGTGCGTGCACCGGCTGCGGGGGTGATCCTGCGCCGGCAGGTCGAAGCGGGGCAGTTGGTCTCGCCGGGGCTGCCGGTGTTTGTGCTCCGTGTGGAACGGCAGGGGCTGGTGTTGCGCGCTGGCGCCGCGGACCGCGAGGCGGTGCGCCTCAGCGACGGGATGTCTGCGGCAGTCGAGTTTGATGCGTATCCGGGCGTGCGATTCACTGGCGCGGTGGAGCGCGTTGGCGTAGCCGCGTCGCCGATGACCGGCACGTATGAAGTCGAGATCGCCGTGAACGCGGGCTCACGTCGCCTGAACTCAGGGCTCGTTGGACGCGCGCGGCTCACGCCGCGTGCCGGCGCACCGCTGCTCACGATCCCGACGGAAGCGCTACTTGAGGTGGACGGCCGCCGTGCGACGATCTTCGTGCTGGTCGGCGACGATCGCGTGCGGCGCGAGGGCGTGGACGTGCTCTGGGTGGACGGCGGAGTCGCGGCCATTCGCGGCGCCGTGGACGCCAACTCGCGCGTCGTGACGGCCGGGGCCACGCGCCTCGCCGATTCGACGCGCGTCGCCGTCGTGACGGAGCGCGCACCGTGAGTCTCGTCGGCTTCAGCGTCCGCAACCGGCAGTTTATGCTGGTGTCGTTTGTCGCCCTGCTGGCAATGGGCGGGTTCTCGGTGCTGACGATCCCGAGGGCGGAGGACCCGACGTTCCCGATTCCAGTCTATCCGATCATTGCCGTGTATCCGGGCGCGAGCCCGACGGACATCGAGCAACTGGTCGTGGACCCAATCGAGGATCGCGTGCGCGCCCTCGAGGACCTCAAGGACGTCAAGACGAGCATCGAGGACGGGCTCGCCGTCATTGTTCCCGAGTTCGATGTCTCGGTGGATGCCGACCGGAAGTACGATGAGCTGTTGCGCGAAGTGAACGCGCTGCGCGGGCAGCTCCCGCAGGACATCGCATCGCTTGAGGTCGAGCGGATCAACGCGTCAGACGTGAACATCGCCCAGTTCGCCCTCGTATCTGCGACGGCGCCATATCACGAGCTCGACAAGGCCGCGCGTGCCCTGCGCGACGATCTCGCCCGCCTGCCGGGCGTGAAGAAGGCAGAGGTCTGGGGCTATCCCTCGCGCGAGGCGCGCGTGGCGCTGGACGCGGGCAAGCTCGCGGAGCTCGGCATTCCGCTGTCGCAGGTGCTGCAGGCACTTGGCAGCGAGAGTGCGAACATTCCGGGTGGCAGCGCCGATGCGGGCCTGCGCCGGTTCAACGTGAAGACGAGCGGTGGGTATCGCAGCATCGAGCAGATTCGCAGCACCATCATCGGCGGCGGGCCTGGCGCCTCGGTGCGCCTCGGTGACGTCGCCACGGTCGAGTGGGACTACGAGTACGCCTCGTCCACGGCCCGGCTGAACGGTGCGCGTGCCGTATGGATCACGGCCGCGATGCAGGAGAATCAGAACATTATGGCCGTCCGCGATGCGCTGTGGGCCGCCGCCGACCGGTTCGAAGGCACGCTGAGTGCCGGTACCACGCTGCAACGACCGTTCGATCAGTCGAAGAACGTCCGCGACCGGCTCTCCCGGCTGACGACGGACTTCGTCATCGCGATCACGCTGGTCATTCTGACGCTTCTCCCGCTGGGTTTCAGGGCGTCGGCCATCGTGATGGTCTCCATCCCGCTGTCGCTGGCGATCGGCGTGACGCTGCTCAAGGTCTTCGGCTATTCGATCAATCAGCTCTCGATCGTCGGCTTCGTGATCGCGCTCGGACTGCTCGTGGACGACTCGATCGTCGTCGTCGAGAATATCGCGCGCTGGCTGCGCGAGGGTCACCGGCGCGTGGACGCGGCGATTCGCGGGACGAATCAGATTCTGGTGGCGGTGATCGGCACGACGGCGACGCTCGTGTTCGCGTTCCTGCCCGTGCTGATGCTGCCGGGCACGCCGGGCAAGTTCATTCGTTCGATGCCGGCCGCGGTGGTGTTCACGATTGCGGCGTCGCTGCTCGTGTCCATCACCATCATTCCGTTCCTTGCGGCGATGTTCCTCAAGGAAGAGGAGCACGAGGGCGGCAACGTCTTTATGCGCGCGCTCAACCGCGGCATTGACGCGACCTACGGCAGGGTGCTGCATCGCGCGCTCGGCGCGCCACGGCGCACGCTGTGGGTGGCGCTCGCGCTGTTCGTCGGGACGCTGGCGCTCATCCCGGCCATCGGGTTCTCGCTCTTTCCGAAGGCCGGCACGCCACAGTTCCTCGTGACCATCAGCGCGCCGGAGGGTAGTGCGCTCGCGGTAACGGACTCGGCGGTAGCGTTCGCCGAGCGCGTGGTGGCGCGGCGCGAGGCCGTGCGGGACGTGTACGCCAACATCGGCCGCGGCAATCCGAAGATCTACTACAACGTGCAGTCGCAGGCGGAACGTGCGACGCGTGGCGAGCTGTTCGTGCTCGTGGACCGCTACGACGCGCGCCAGACGCCAGCCCTGCTCGATTCGCTGCGGACGGAGCTGGACGCGTATCCCGATGCGCGCATCCAGGTCACGGAGTTCGAGAATGGCCCACCGATTGACGCACCGATCGCGATGCGCGTGATCGGCGATGACCTCGACTCTCTGCGCGCCGTGGCCGCGCGCGTCGAGCGCGTGATGGAGGGCACCGACGGTACTCGAGACGTGGTGAATCCCCTTCGGGTGGCGCGCACCGACCTGCGGATGCGGACCGACCGCCAGAAGGCGGGGCTCTATGGCGTGCCGACCATCGAGGTGGACCGCGCCGTGCGGTTCGGCTTGGTCGGGCTCACGGCGGGCCGCATTCGCGACGACGACGGCGAGGAGTATTCGATCACGCTGCGGCTGCCCGGCGAGACCCGGAAGGGGCCGGAGGCGCTCGACCGTATCTACGCGGCGTCGGTGACTGGTGCGCAGGTGCCGGTGCGGCAGCTCGCGCGCGTGGAGTTTGAGACTTCGGCGCCGGTAATCCAGCACTATGACGGCGAGCGTTCGGTGACCGTGACGTCGCAGGTGCGGACGGGCTTTAACACCGATCGCGTGACTCGCGCCGTGCTGGCCACGCTCGACACGCTGTCGCTGCCCGAGGGCTACCGCATCACGGCGGCCGGTGAGATCGAGAGCCGGCAGGAGAGCTTTGGCGGGCTTGGCGCTGCGATCCTCATCGCGGTGTTCGGCATCCTCGCGATCCTCGTCCTGGAGTTCCGGACCTTCCGCGGAATGCTCATCGTCGCGTCGGTCATCCCGCTCGGCGTGATCGGAGGACTGCTCGGGCTCTTTGTGACAGGCTACACGCTGAGCTTCTCGTCCGTGATCGGATTCGTCGCGCTTATCGGCATCGAGATCAAGAGCTCGATCCTGCTGGTGGATTTCACGAACCAGCTGCGAGCCGAGGGACTGGGGCTGGATGAGGCAATTGAGAAGGCCGGCAAGATCCGCTTCGTGCCGATCGTGCTCACGTCGTTGACGGCGATCGGCGGAATGCTGCCGCTGGCGATTCAGGGTAGTTCGCTCTACTCACCGCTCGCCATTGTCATCATCGGCGGCTTGGTGAGTTCGACCCTACTTTCGCGGCTCGTGACGCCGGTGCTCTACAAGCTGTTGCCGCCGACGGATGACGAAGTCCGGATGACCGGGGAGTTCGCGGTGGTGGAGGGCTAGCCGGGACGCGTTGCCAGCGGGGAACCCAGCGGTGTAGAATCGGCCGATGCGTTGGCTCCGTCTCTCCCTCGGCTTGCTGCTCGGCACCCCAATGCTCGGGGCGCAGGAGCTCCGCGGCACCGTCACCCAGGCCCCGTCGGTGCCGGCAGCCGGCGTGATCGTGGAGGCCACCAATCCCGCAACTGGCGCGCGCGTCGTGAGTACGCTCACCGACGCGCGCGGCTTTTTCATCCTGCGTCTGCCGGCCGAGGTCGAGGTTGCGGTGCGTGCTCTGCGCATCGGACAGCGCCCCAGTCCGTTCGGCACCTATCGTCTCGCGGCCGGCGAAGTGCGCACGGAGCAGTTCTCGCTCTCCGGTTCGGCAATCGTGCTCAGCCGCGTTGACGTGGTGAGCCAATCCGTCTGCGGCGCGATGCGCGACACGGGGCAGGTCGTGGCTACGCTCTACGACGAGGCACGCAAGGCGCTCCGAGCCACTCAGCTCACAACTACGCAGGGTCGGCTCACGGCAGAGTGGGTGCTCTCCAACCAACTGACGTCGCTCCGCGACGAACCCTTGGGAGACCGACGCCAACAGGCGTTTCGCGCCACCACCGATCGGCCGTTTGTAAGTCTCTCGTCAGACTCGCTCGCGCGGGTCGGCTACCTCCAGGTCCGCGAGGGCGAGTACACGTACTTCGCGCCCGATGCCGAGGTGTTGCTCTCGGAGCGATTCGTGCTGGACCATTGCTTTCAGGCCGTGCCGTGGAAGGGAGACACGCGCGACTGGGTTGGTGTGGGCTTCCGCCCGGCGCGTAGCGCGCGTGGCGTGGTGGGCATCGAGGGCACGTTGTGGCTGGAACGTGGCTCGTCGGAGTTGCGTCGCCTCGACTACAAGTACGTGAACCTCCCGCGCGACGTGAGCGGCGCCACCGCCGACGGGAGTGTGGAGTTCCTGCGGCTACCCTCGGGCGCGTGGTTGGTGCAGCGCTGGCAGATTCGAATGCCCAAGCCCACGGAGTACGAGGAGCCGGTGTTCCGGTTTGGCCGGCAGGTGGGCACGAACAAGGTGATGCGCCTTCGTTCACTTGAGGTCGCGGGGGGCGAGGTCCGCGAGATTCGTGCTGGTGAGCGCGTGCTCTACGTGGCGGACGCGACGGGCAGCGTGCGCGAGGTGACGCGCTCGCCTGCCGTGGTAGCATCGTTGTGCGCGGCGCCGCCGGGTCCGCGCGACGGTGTGCTGTACGGCAGCGTGCGCGATTCGACGGACAACCCTCTGTCGGACGTGGCGATCATCCTCGAGTGGCTGGAGGACACGCGCTGGCTCGCGGACTGGCAGCGCACCTATGAGGAACGGCGCGCCGTGGCGCGAACCGGTGCGGATGGCTTCTGGTTCGTCTGTGGCGTGCCGCGCGGCGCGACGGTCCGGGTGACGGCAAGCCTCACCGGCGTCCGCCCGTCCGGCGCATCGATGCGTCTGTTGCCGGACCAACTGGGTGCGGAGGTGCCGCTGACGATCGGCGCGCCACGGGCGGTTGGTCGCTGGAGCGTGCGGGGCCAAGTGATTGACTCACTCCTTGGCGGCGGAGCCTGGCGGGAGGCCGCGGTGGCGGTGCTCGGGGGACCGCAGGCCAGCTTTTCGGACAGCTTGGGGCGGTTCCGAATCGATTCACTTCCGGTTGGCGAGCACGAGATCATCGCGACGGACGAGCTGATGAGCTTCTATCACATTCCGCCCGTTGCGTCGCGCGTGCGCGTGTCGGCGACTGGCGCGTCCGAGCCGGTGCTGCTCTTCCGACCCTCACTGGAGACGCTCTTCGCCCAGCGCTGTGGTCGTGCGCCAGCGGCGGGTGAGGGATTGCTCATCGGTGAGGTGCGCGACCTCGGGGGCGTCCGGCGCGCCGGCATTGCGGTGAGTGCTACCTGGACGCGCACGCTGATCACCGCGGAGCGCACGGAGCGCGATGAGCATCGTGTAGAATCGACGACGAACGATGCTGGTCAGTTCGTGCTCTGTGGCGTTCCCCGCGAAGGCGAGGCCAGCAAGACGGGCGCCGTTGCCGTGTATGCCAGCGGCGAGGTGGTGCTCTCGGCGACCTCGGCGACGCTCGCGAGCGGCGGCATCGGCGTGCGGCTCGACGGGGCACCCATCAGGCGCCGCGACTTGATCGTCGGGGGCGCGCGCAACCGGCAGCGGCTGGCAGGTCGCGTGCTCGACAACATCGGTCGGCCGATTCCCGAGGCAACCGTGGTGATTGGGGACGCGTCCGGCCCGAGTGCGCGTACCGACTCCTTGGGTCGGTGGACGATTGATAGTGTGGCGGTGCGCACGACGGCGCTCACGGTGCGCGCGCTACGGTTTGCGCCGCTCACGGCGGCGCTCGATCCGGTCGGCGGGCGACTGAGCGTGGGGGAGATTCGACTCGATCCGGCGGCGCAGGTGCTCGACGCACGCGTCACGACGGCGAGTGCCGGCGCCGGACCGCAGGCCTGGCGCGCGCAGTTCGAAGAGCGCAAGCGAACCTACGCCTTCGGGACCTTCCTCGATGACGCCGCGCTGGCGCGGCAGGTGGTCGTCACGCCGCAGTACGTGATTCGCCACATTCCGAAGGCACGCCACAGCATCTACAGCGGGGGTGGCGGCGCGCGCGGCGGACAGATCGCGATCGGCAAGTCCAAGATCGGCTTCGAAGTGGACTCCGGAATGCAGGCAATGACGCTCTGCTTCCCTCGCTGGTTCATCGATGGCAGCGACTTCGGCATTCCCACCGCGGACGAGGAAGAGCGATTCCTGCGCGAAGCAAAGCGCGTGGAGGTCTACAAGGCCTCACTCGCCCCGCCGCAGTACAATGACTTCGACGGTTGCGGCGTGATTCTGATCTGGACTCGCTGACTCCGCTACCGCGCCGGCTCTAGGCAGCCGGCGCGGTGCGACAGAAGTTCCTACGCCGGCGTCGGCACCCAGCTCGCCGCGACCGCGCGGATGAAGTTGCCGCCCAAGACCAGCCGAATCGTGTCGTCGCTGTAGCGGCGGCGTCCCATCGCCTCCACCAAGTCGAACAGCCGCTTGGGATGGTTCATTCCATCCACGTGCACGCCACCGTCGGCCGCGTAATAGGGCTTGTAGCGATCGAAGTTCACTTGGCTTGCGATGCCGAGCGGCTCGCCCGCCCGCGGTATCGGCGCTCCGAGCCCCGCCATATCGAGATCGGAGCCGATGCCGACGTGCTCGGCGCCAACAAGCCGAATCACGTAGTCGATGTGATCCACCACGTGTTCGACCGTGACCGGCGGTTCGGGGCGGATCATAAACCGGATGAACGCGATGCCCATCACGCCGCCCTTCTGCGCGAGTGCGCGAATCGCCTCATCGCTCTTGCAGCGCGTGTAGCCCGGCATCAGCCCGCGGGCGGCCGCGTGCGTGAACACGGGGGGCTTCTTCGCGGCCGCGATCCCGTCGAGCGTGGTGCGGTCGGCACAATGCGAGAGGTCCACGGTCATCCCGACGCGTTCCATCGCCGCCAGGATGTCGTGTCCGAAGATCGTGAGGCCGCCGTCATTGTGCTCGAGGAAGCCGGCCCCGATCCGGTTCTGCACGTTGTACGTCAGCTGCGCGAGCCGCTGTCCCAGCTGATGAAACGTCTCGACGTCGGCCGCCGTGCGAAAATGCTCGGCGTTCTGCGTGGTGAGCATTATCCCGAGACGTCCGTCGCGACGCGTGCTGCGGAGGTCCTCGACGTCATCCACGCGCACGAACCAGTCCGGCCGCGACGCAATGAATCCGTTCCACTCGGCCAGAAAGCGCAGCATCTGCTCATAGCTACTCGCGCCGCGGCCGAGGGCGAGCGTCTTCACGCCGGAGCTCTTGAAGGCTTCGAAGTCGGCCGCCGTGAAGGTGTTCGGGTTCCGCAGCCATTGGTCGGCGCGTGGCGTGCCCTGCTCGCGGCCGTCCGCAAACGCGAACTGGCAGAGCATATCCACCACCGGTGACTCCTGCATCAGCCGGATAGTACGTGCAGAGTACTGGCTCTGGGACTGCGCGAAGAGGCGATAGCGCCCGCGGAGCACTGCGGGGGCGGTGGCCGTGCCGAGTGCGGCGCCACCGAGGATGCGGAGAAGGTCGCGACGTTGCATCGCGCGAATGTGCGACCTACGTGCGCGCCCCACAAGGGCGCCGCTATTTGACCGTGCTCGTCTTCCGCTTGAGGAAGTCCATCAGGATGAACTGGCCCAGCGTCATCGTGTTGGTGAAGTACGCGCGGCCGCGGGTGATGGCGCTGACCATCTTCACGAACTCCACCAGCGCACGGTCGCGGGCGAGCATAAACGTGTTCACCGGGATGCCCGACTTCCGGCAGGCCGCCACCTCCTGCAGCGTCTCCTGCAGCACGTAGGCGTCGAGCCCCATCGAGTTCTTATAGATGCGGCCGTCCGGCATCGTCAGCGCCGAGGGCTTGCCGTCGGTGATCATCACGATCTGGCGCATATCCTTCTTCTGCGCCATCAGGATGCGCCGCGCGAGCTTGAGCCCCTCGGCGGTGTTGGTGTGGTACGGCCCAACCTGCGCCTTGGCCAGCGCGCCCATCGGGATCTCCTCGGCGCTGTCGTGGAACAGCACGACCTTGATGGAGTCGCCGGGGAACTGCGTCTGAATGAGATGCGTGAGCGCCAGCGCGACCTTCTTGGCGGGCGTGAAGCGATCCTCGCCGTAGAGGATCATCGAGTGCGAGCAGTCGAGCATCAGCACCGTGGCGC
>CAYPYY010000003.1:0-64046 GCA_964414995.1 uncultured Gemmatimonas sp. | reverse complement strand
CGTCAATGGTGAAGCCGGTGACGGGCGTCCACGCGACGAGGGCGTCCGGGCGATTGGCGCGCATCCAGCGGTAGTCGTTGCGTTCGCTGGCGAGCGGATCGGGGTTGGGGGCGCGACGGCCTGCGGCCGTATCGGCCGGCGCCTTGCCGGGCCACCACACGCGCGAGCCAAAAGCGAAGCGACCCATATGGAAGTACGCCCACGAGAGCGGATCACCCACCTCGGCAGCCGAAGCCGGGCCCTCCGTCAGCCCTGTCGTGGTGCGGAAGCGCCGCGCGACTTCGGTGAACCAGCCGTTGTCCTCGGGAAGCGGTGCGCTGAACGGTCCGCCGGCGGACGTGCCCTGCGGGTTGTTCGAGATGCCCGGGACGCGGCGCCCTTCCCAGGGCTTCAGCAGGTTGTCCTGCATTCCCAGCACGTACACGGCCGCGATGTTGTCGTGCGTCGAGACGAACTCGGCGACCGCCCGCGACTCGTCGGCGGAGAAGGGATGCAGACCGCTGTTCTCGCCGAAGAAGCGGAAGTTGTTGGCGAAGTTGCGCGAGATGTCCGTGCCGCCGACGCCGTCCTCGTTGAACGACTCGTCGTTGTCGTCGTCGCGTCCCTCGGTGAGTAGGCGGTACACGCCCCGCTCGCCCTTGGCGGCATCGGCGCGGCGCATCAGCGCTGGATCCACCGCGTCGGCGATCCACTCGCCGCCAGGGGCCTTCACGCGCATCATCGTGATCATCCCGTCGCGATTCAGGTCGTCCGGCCCGTCCTCGTCGTCGGCCATATCACGGTCGTCGTCAAAGCGCGCGTCGTTGCCGGCACGCTCCGCGCGCACGGCGGCGAAGAACGACTCGGAGGCATCGGGGTTGAGCCGCGGCACGACATAGATCGTGTTCGACGCGAGGAGCTGTGTGACGCGCTCGTCGGATCCGTGGCGCTGGGCGAGACTGCGCACGATGCGCAGCGCCACCTCGCTAGAGCTGAGCTGCGGGCCGTAGGCACCTGCCAGCACGAGCAACGCGGGCCTGTCCTCGGCGCCGCCGAGCCGCACGAGGTGCACGGGGCGCCGGCCGGGCGAGGTGGCGAGGGTGGTGACCCTCACGAGCCCGGGCTTGGCGCGGGCGATCGAGTCGAGGACCGCAGTCAGCCGGGCTGCGGTGTGGTAGCCGTCGGTGGGGCGGGTCTGGGCCCCTGACGGGAGGGCCAGCGCGGCGAGTGCCGCGGCAAGCCCGAGGGAACGAGAGAGAGGCATCGTCTCGAGGGAAAAGGGACAATCAATGGTACGTCCCCGGGGGGCCCTTCGTTGGTGCGGTCGCCGGCTCCTGAAACCTCGCTCGCCCCCCGCGCCGTAGGCCTCGGTGACACCAACCACTCGGTCTATGAACGCCTGGCTCCGCGACATCCGACTCGGACTGCGCACGCTGCAGAAGAGTCCCGGTCTCACCGCCGTCTCCGTGATCGCCCTGATGCTCGGCATCGGACTCACGACGATGATGTTCAGCATCGTCTACGGAGCGCTGCTCAAGGGGCTTCCGTTCGAGGGTGGCGACCGCATCGTCGCCGTCTGGCGCACGAATCCGCGTGCCGACATCAATCGGCAGTCGCTGCCGGCGC
Source organism: uncultured Gemmatimonas sp. (assembly GCA_964414995.1). Taxonomy (GTDB): domain Bacteria; phylum Gemmatimonadota; class Gemmatimonadetes; order Gemmatimonadales; family Gemmatimonadaceae; genus Pseudogemmatithrix. The sequence continues at coordinate 62,441 of CAYPYY010000003.1, read as the reverse complement.
AGGAGTACCTCGATGTGAAGACGCAGGCGCGCTCGTTCGAGCAGATCGGCGTTTACACCGGCGGCACGATGAACGTCTCCGGGCTCGAGGAGGCCCAGCGCTATCAGGGCACCTGGATCACGGAGGCGGCGATGGCGATCCCCGGCGTGCAGCCGGCGCTCGGCCGTCTCTTCCGCGAGGGCGAGGCCACGCCGGGCGGCGCTAAGGTCGCCATCATCGGCTACGCAATGTGGCGCGACCGGTTCGCGTTGAGCCCAAGCGTGCTCGGCACGACAATCCGGGTGAACAGCGAGCCATATGAGATCGTGGGCGTGATGCCCGAGGGTTTCCGCTGGCCGGAGAACGGTGAACTGTGGCTCCCGTGGCAGGTGGATCCGTTCTCGACGCCTCGCGGCGAGGGCAACTTCGTGCAGACGGTGGCGAAGCTCGCGCCCGGCGTGTCGCTCGATCAGGCCAACGCCGAGCTCTCGACCGTGTACGCGCGCCTGGCAACGGAATATCCGGAGACCAACAAGGACTTCACCGGCTTCACGCAGGGCTTCACCGACGCATTCATCGGCCCGGAGCCGACGCAGCTGCTCTATACGATGCTCGGTGCCGTGTTCTTCGTGCTGTTGATCGCCTGTTCGAACGTGGCGAACCTGCTGCTCGACCGCGCCGCGCATCGCACAAAGGAAGTGGGTGTGCGTTCCGCGTTGGGCGCGACGCGCGGCCAGATCGTGCGCATCTTCCTCGCCGAGGCCTTCGTGCTCTCGGCGATCGGGGCGTTGCTCGGCGTGGTGGTCGCCAAGGTCGGGATGGACGCGTTCACGCGCGCCATCGTGGATACCGATCCGCCGTTCTTCATCGTGATTGACCTGTTCCCGCCGGTGCTCGTGTTCGCCATCGCGGTGTCGTTCCTCTCGACACTGCTGGCTGGACTCATCCCGGCGTATCAGGCGTCGCGTCCCGACATCGCGGAGATTCTCAAGGACGAGTCCCGCGGTGCCTCGGGCCTGCGCATTGGCAAGCTGAGCAAGGCGCTGGTGATCTTCGAGGTCGCGCTCTCCTGTGGCCTGCTCGTGGCGGCCGGCCTGATGATCAAGAGCGTAGTGAAGGCGAACTCGCGTGACACCGGATTCGCGACGGCCAACGTCTTCACGGCGCGAATGGGATTCCCTTCGGCGTACACGGACACCGTGGCGCAGATGCAGTTCTGGGATCAACTGCACGAGCGCATCACGGCGATGCCGGGCATCGAAGGCGCCGCCATCGCCTCGGGGCTTCCCGGTGCCGAGCAGGGATTCGGCGGCACGTCCGTCGTGATCGACGGCGTCGTCGTGGAGCGCAACGAGGACCTGCGTCGCGTGCGCACCTCAGCGGTCACGCCGAACTTCCTGACTACGCTCGAGATTCCGCTCCGGCAGGGCCGGGCGTTTGAGTCGTCCGATCGCGAGGGCGCGCTGCCGGTGGCGATCGTCAACGAGCGCTTCGTGCGCGAGCACTTCCCCGACGGCAACGCGCTCGGCAAGCGCATCCGGCTCGGCAATCTCGAGAGCACGCAGCCGTGGCTGACGATCGTTGGAATTGTGCCGGACCTGTTCGCGGGCGACACGGACGACCCGCGTCCGCCCATCGTGCTGCGTCCGTTCGCGCAGGCGCGCTCGCAGTTCGCGTACGTCGCGCTGCGCACATCGGGCGATCCGCTGGCCCTGACGGCGCCGGTGCGCGAGCTCGTGAAGTCCGTCAACGCCGACATCCCGATCTATTGGCCGATGACGCTTCGCGAGGCTATCGCAGCGCAATTGTGGTTCGTGCGCGTGTTCGGCACGATGTTCGCGATCTTCGGACTGGTTGCGCTGTTCCTCGCGAGCATCGGGCTCTACGCGGTGATGAGCTTCGCGGTCAGCCGTCGCACCAAGGAGATTGGCATCCGAATGGCGCTGGGCTCGAGCCCCGGACGCGTGGTGCGGTTGATCTTCAACAACGGCGCCTGGCAGCTCGGCGTCGGAATGGTGATCGGCCTCGCGTTGGCGGCGGCCATCTCGCGGCTGCTCAGCGTGATCCTCTTTGACGTGCAGCCGCTGGATCCGGCGGTGTTCACGCTCGTGGCCATCACCTTGCTGGCGAGCGGTGGACTTGCCTGCCTGATTCCGGCGCAGCGCGCGACGCGTGTGGATCCGGCCGAGGCGATTCGCGCGGATTAGGTTCGCGTTCGAGTCGTCGCACGCCACGAGGCGTGGGTCAGCGCCGCGCGGGCACTCCGCGCGGCGTTGTCGTACGCGGGGCAAGCGTCCGCGCGGCGAGAACGCCGCCGAGGAACCCGCCGAGGTGCGCCTGCCAGCTGATGCCGGGCTGCCCTGGGAGCACGCCGAGCGCGACGCTTCCCCAGAGCGCCGTGACCGCGACACTCATCGCGATTGCGCCGAGCGAGCCGGCATACCAGCCGGCGAGCATCAGGAAGCCGAGGTAACCGAAGACCACGCCGCTCGCGCCGATGTGGACGCTGCCGCTGGCGCCGAGCGTCCACGCGCAGAGACCCGCGCCCAGCATCGAGAAGAGCGTCACCGGGAAGAAGTGCTTGGCGTCGCGCAGCATCACGAGCCAGCCGAGGACGATGAGCGGCACGGTGTTGGCGAGCAGATGCTCGGGACTCGCGTGCAGGAACGGCGCGATGAAGATGCCCCAGAGTCCCTGCTTCGTGCGCGGCACGATGCCGAGTGCGGTGATCGCATTGCCGGTGACGACTTGCGCGGCAAAGCCGGCCCAGACGGCAGCCACGGATGTGCCGAGGGTCGTGGCTTGGAGCTTGAGTGATTGAGCTGCGGCGCGTACGACGGTCTTCATCACCGTGTAGTGTATCGCGGAGAGCGGGGGAGAAACACGAACGGCGCGGGCTCTGAGAGCCCACGCCGTCGGTGACGTCCCGAGGGACGAGCTTACATCGACTTCGTGGCGGCCGAGTCGGTCTTGGTCGAATCGGTCATCGTGGAGTCGGTCGCAGCGGAATCCGTCGCGGCCGGCGCGGCGGGAGCGGCGGTCTCGGCCGGGGTCTCCTCGCCCTTCGGGGCGCAGGCGGCAAAGAGGACAACGGCGGCGAGGAGGGCAATGCGCTTCATGGTGGGGCAGTCTCCGAGTGGTGGTTGTGCAGCGGGAACCGAGAGCCCCTCGGTGCCTTGCACAGCATACAATCATATTTATATGGCCTTGAGACGTCAACGGCAACCGTTGGGCGTCGGGCAAATGACGAGCGGGCAATAGGTTAGGCAACCCACGGGTGAATCGGGATGAACATCATTCGCGTAAACCCTTACACTGCAATGTGTTAACGATGTCTTTGCTCACCGAGAAAGACCGCGTCCAACTTGGGCTCCGCTGGCGTGAGCCGCACCGTGCGTACCACGACGAGCGGCACCTCGCGGAATGCCTCCGACTCTTCGACGAGCATCGTGGGCTCGCGACAGATGCCGATGCCGTGGAGGCCGCGCTCTGGCTGCACGATGCGATCTACGACCCGGCGCGCGATGACAACGAGGCCGAGAGTGCCGCGCTAGCACGGCGAATGCTGCAGTCCGCATCAGTCGATGACGCGCGCATCGCACGGATCGAGGCGCTGATTCTCGAGACGCGTCATCTCGCCGCACCACACGACACGGACGCGCGACTTGTGTGCGACATCGATCTGGCAATCCTCGGGGCCGACGATGCGCGATTCGACGAGTACGAACGCGACATCCGTCGCGAATATGCGTTCGTACCAGATGCCGCGTTTCGCGCCGCGCGCGCCGCCGTGCTCGAGCGCTTTCTCGAACGCAGCGCCATCTACACGACACCGGCGCTGCACGCGCGATTCGAGGAGCGCGCGCGCAGCAATCTCGCGCGCAGCCTGCACGCACTGCGCTCGGGCGGGTGAGCGAGTATCATCAGTTGCATATGGCGACTCGCGACCGACTCTTGGATGCGCTACGCCGCGCGCACGACGGCACGCCCTGGCACGGTCCGTCGCGTGCCGACGTGCTCCGCGACATCACGGCCGCCGAGGCGGCGTGGCGTCCGGCCCCCGATGCCCACTCGATCTGGGATTTGGTGTTGCATATGTGGGCGTGGACACGCGAGGTCGAGCGGCGCGCGCGGGGCGCGGTACCGGAGGAGCCGCTTGAGGGCGATTGGCCGGCGATGCCGTCGCCGGCGGACGACACGGCGTGGCGGCGGACGCTCGCCGAGCTCGACGCCGCGCACGAATCGATGGCCGCGCTGCTGGCCACGATGGACGACGCCGCACGCGCGGCACGCGTGCGTGAACGGCCCGGGCAGGATCCGGCACACGCGATCACGCAGCGCGCGATGATCCGCTCGCTCGCGGAGCACGACGTGTACCACACCGGGCAGGTGGCCCTGATGAAGCGACTCGCCCGCGGCGCACTGCGCGCCGCGTCCCCCCGATCGGAGTCCTGAGATGGCACGAGGCCCCGCCCCTGTCCGCACGAGCCGCCTGGCGCTTGCGGTGGTTGCGCTGTTCATCCTTGTCCTTGGCGTCCCCGCACTTGCCGAGCGACTGACCGACTGGCTGTGGTATCGCGAGATTGGATTCGAACGGGTCTTCGTCCTCAAGCTCGTGGCGCAGGGCGGGCTCGCGTTCGTCGGTCTGCTGCTCGCGTTCGCGGCGCTCTACGGCAACGCGCGGCTCGCGTTGCGCGGGATGGAGCGTTCGGCGGAGAGCATCGTCGTGCTTGCCTCCGGCGGCATCGCCACGCGCGCCAAGTTTCTCGTGCGCGTGGCGCAGATGCTCGCGCTGCCGGGCACGCTGTTCCTCGCCTTCCTGCTTGCGCTCGGGCTCGGGAGTCAGTGGCGCACGCTGATTCAGGCGTACTTCGCGACGCCGTTCGGCGTGGTGGACCCCATCTTCGGGCGCGATGTCGCGCACTACGTGTTCGCGGTGCCGGCCTGGCAGATGCTGATTGACTACGTCTGGGCGATGACCTTCCTGTCGCTGGTACTCGTGGCGCTGCCGATCTACTTCGTGCGCGGCGACTTCGAATGGCGGCGCGGCCGCCTCGCCATCGAGGCGCCCGCGGAGCTGCACCTGGCGCTGCTTGCGGCGCTCTGGCTCGTGCTGAGCGCGCTGCGGACGTGGGTGGTGGGCATTCCGGGGCTGCTCTCCGGTACGCACGGCCCGCTGCAGGGCGCGAGCTGGACCGACCTGCACGTGCGCATCCCGGGAATGAAAGCGCTTGTGGTCGGGCTGGTGATTGCGGCTGTCGTGCTGGTGTGGCGGGCGCGGCGTGGGGACCTCGCGCGTGCGGCGGTGCTCGTCGTCGTCGGCAACGTCGCGCTCACGGCGCTGCTCACCGTGGCCATCCCCGCCGTCGTGCAGCGGCTCGTCGTGCAACCGAACGAGCTCGCGCGCGAGGCGCCGCAGATCGCACATCATATCGCCGCCACGCGCACGGCGTGGGGGCTCGACTCGGTGGAGCGACGGGAGCTGGAGGCCGACCAGGAGCTGACGGCACAGGATCTCGCGGAGAATCGCGCGACGATCGACAACATCCGGCTCTGGGACCGCGAGCCGCTGCTGCAGACCTTCGGACAGATCCAGTCCATCCGCACGTACTACGACTTCGTGAACGTGGACGATGATCGGTACGAAGTGAACGGGCGGATGCGCCACGTGCTGCTCTCGGCGCGCGAGTTGGACCCCGCGTCGCTGCCCACACGCACGTTCGTGAACGAGCACCTGACGTTCACGCACGGAATGGGACTGACCCTCGGTCCTTCGAACGAGGTGACGCCCGAGGGTCTGCCGGTGCTGTGGCTGCAGGACCTGCCGCCGACGTCGAGCATCGCGACGTCGATTTCGCGGCCGCAGATCTACTTCGGCGAGCTGGCACGGACTTGGGTGCTCGCGCCGTCACGCCAGCGAGAGTTCGACTTTCCGGCGGCGGAGGGTGACGAGGCGATCTACTCGACGTATGCCGGACGTGCAGGCGTACCGATCAGCAGCTGGTGGCGGCGCCTCGCCTTCGCGATGCGCTTTGGGTCCGCGAATATCCTGCTCTCGGGCGACCTCGAGGCCAATACCAAGGTCATCTTCAACCAGCAGGTGCGCACGCGTGCGCAGTTGGCCCTGCCGTTCCTGTTGTTCGATGAGGACCCGTACCTCGTCGTCACGGACAGCGGGCACCTCAAGTGGATCCTCGATGGCTACACCGCGACCGACCGGTATCCGTACTCCGCGCGCATCACCGAAGGCGTGAACTACCTGCGCAACAGCGTGAAAGTGGTGATCGATGCGTACGACGGCGACGTGCGCGCCTACCTCGCGGATCCGACCGATCCGATGATCAACACGCTGTCGAAGATCTACCCGGGAACGCTGCGGCCGCTCGCGGAGCTGGACCCCGCCCTGCGCGCGCACCTGCGGTATCCTGAGGACCTCTTCCGCGCGCAGACGACGCTGTACGCGACGTTCCATATGACCGACCCCGAGACGTTCTATCATCGGGAGGATCAGTGGCAGATTCCCAATCAGCAGTCGCGTTCCATCCGGAGTGGCTACGCACGCCACATCGTGATGCGGTTGCCGGGTGAAGAGCGCGCCGAGTATCTCCTGATGCGGCCCTTCACGCCGCGGCAGAAGGACAACCTCGCGGCGTGGATGGTGGCGCGGAACGACGGCGAACACTACGGCCGCCTGCTCGCGTACCGCTTTCCGCGGCAGAGCTTGGTGTTTGGGCCGACGCAGATCGCGAACCGCATCAACCAGGACACCGAGGTCTCGCGACAGGTCTCGCTGTGGGACCAGGGCGGCTCGGAAGTGATCCGCGGTGAGCTGTTGGTGATTCCCATCGAGGCTGCCCTGCTGTACGTGCAGCCGATCTACCTGCGCGCGCAAGGCGGCAAGATTCCCGAGCTCAAGCGCGTGGTGGTGGCCCACGAGGGACGCGTGGTGATGGAGGAGACGCTGGAGGCCGGACTGCGTGCGCTCTTTGGCGACGGGACGGGCTCGGGTGTGCGGCCCGGGGCCGCAGCGGCGCCCGCGTCGTCGAGGCCAACGAGCGCCGCGGCGGTCACTGAGACTGCCGCCCGCGAGGCGCTCGTGCGCGAGGCGCTGCAGCACTATGATCGGGCGCGCGCCGCCCAACGCGCAGACGACTGGGCCACGTACGGCACGGAGATGCAGCGGTTGGGCGAGGTGCTGCGTCGCCTTCGAGACACCCGCAACGCACCCTGACCTCCGGACCGATGCCGACCGGAGATCCTCGCATTGACGCCTATGTCGCCAAGGCACAGCCGTTTGCGCGGCCGATCCTGCGCCGGCTCCGCGCAATCGTACATAAGGGTTGCCCCGAGGTGACCGAGACGATCAAATGGGGATTCCCGCACTTCGAGCACCACGGCATCCTCTGCAGTATGGCGGCGTTCAAGGCGCACTGCGTGTTTGGATTCTGGCAGGGTCGCGACGTCGTTGCGACCGGCAGCGGACTGCAGGCGATGGGTGACTTTGGCCGCATCGAGTCCCTCGCTGACCTGCCGACGGAACGCCGTCTGGTCGCGCTCGTGAAGAAGGCGGCTGCGATGAACGAATCCGGCCAACGCCCCGCGCGCCCAGTGAAGCACGCGAAGGGTGCGCTGCCGCGGATGCCCGTGGACTTCCGGCGTGCCCTCGACTCCGATGAGCGCGCAGCTGCCACCTATGCCGCCTTTCCGCCGAGTGCGCGGCGGGATTATCTCGAGTGGATCGTGGAGGCCAAGCAGGCGGGCACGCGAGAACGCCGCATCGCCACGGCAGTGGCGTGGCTCGCGGAGGGGAAGCGCCGAAATTGGAAGTACGAGAGGGCGAAATAGCGAAGGCCCCCGGAACCGCGGTCCCGGGGGCCTTCGTGCCAACGCGCGGCGACTGCTTACGGCCGGCGCCCCGGCGTCCACGGCGCGCCCTGCGCCTCGGCCTCACGCTCAAGCCGTGCGAGCTCGTTCGCGAGGAAGGCGTCGAGGGCTTCCTTGATCGCCGGGAACTCACGCTGCACGATCTCGAGCTGCTCCATCTGCGTGCCCGTGGGCGGCAGGAGTGTCCCGCCGAGCGACGTCGCACGATTCAAACGTCCGAGCAGCGAAAGCGGCACGGGCTCCGAGTAGCGGCCCGGCGTATTGTCGCCGCTCAACTGCTCGCGGATGGCGCGGAGCCGCGTCTGCGCGGCACGCACGTCAGCGTCGAGCGTCGTGGCCCGCGTGATGCGCTGCACGGCCTGCTGCAGTGCGTCGAGGCGCGTGCTGGTCTCCGCCATCACCGAGTTGGTGGCAAGCACGCGACGCTGCAGCTCTTGCGCGCGCCGCTGGAATGCGACCGCCTGCTCTCGCTCCGCCACGGTGATTGCCGCGTTCGGCAGGAGCGCGACCACGAAGTTCTGCGCCTCGGTGAGCGCGGTCCGCTGGCCCTGCACGCGCTTGAAGATCTGCACGCGATATGTGCCGGGCACCACGTGCGGACCGTTGCCGCCCTGTGCTCCGCCAGCCGCCTGACCGCCGCCGCCGCCACCACCACCAAACCCGAAGCCGCCGCCCTGACCGCCGACCGGCGTCATACTCGGCCAGCGCAGGTTCCACGTCACCCGGTTCGTGCCCGCGGCCGACGGACCGGTGAAGCGCGAGACCACGGCCCCGCTCGCATCGGTGATCTCGACTTCGACCGTCGGCGCCTCCTCGTCCTGCTCGGCCTTCAGCGCGTCCCAGCCCGGGAACGGCACGTCCGCGCCCGAGCGGTTGAGGCCCTGCTCTCGATCCTGCCGCTGCTGGCGCGCCGAGCGCAACGCGCTGCGCAGGTGGTACGTGAACGTGGCGCCCACGGCGGGGTTCGCCGCAAAGTAGTGCGAAGCACCCTGGAAGCTCACGCCGTCACCGCCGAGCGGTGAGTCGTTGAGGAACAGGTGTGCCGTGCGCGTGGGAAACAGCGTCGCCTCCGCACGCGGCGCGCCCGCGACCAGCGCGCGCAGCGGTGCGTAGTCGTCGAGCACGTAAATGCCGCGGCCGAACGTCGCGATGACGAGGTCGTCGTTCTCCGGCTGGAAGGCGACGTCACGCACCGGAATCGGCGGCAGCCCATTGCGCAACTGCTGCCAGCGAGCGCCATCGTCAAACGACACCCACAGCCCGAACTCCGTGCCTGCGAAGAGCAGACCCTTCTGCTTGGGATCCTCGCGCACGACGTGTACGGAGCCACGCGCCGGCAGGTTCGCCGTGATGGAGGTCCACGTGCGTCCGCGGTCAGCCGAGCGCAGCACGTAGGGCTTGAAGTCGCCGCGCTGATAATTGAGCACGCTCGCGTACACGACGTTGGCGTCGTGCGCCGAGGGGTGCAGGTAGGAGACGTAGCTCGTGTCAGGCACCCCGGCGATGCGGTCAATCCGACGCCACGCACCACCGCCGTTCTCACTCACCTGGATGATGCCGTCGTCCGTGCCGGCGTAGAGCAGCCCCTCGACCAGCGGCGATTCGGCCAAGGCCGAGACGTTGCCGTAGTACGCGGTGGACGTATTGCGCGAGACGGCGTCCACGCTCCAGAGGCGGCCCTGGAACTTGAGCGTGGGCCGCGAGAGGTTGCGCGTGAGGTCCGGCGAGACCGGCGTCCACGCGTCGCCGCGGTTGTCCGAGCGGTACACGCGTTGCGAGGCGAAGTAGAGGCGCCGGCGGTTGTGCGGCGAGATGAGCACCGGCGAGTCCCAGTTCCAGCGCGCAGGATCCTCGCCGATGGCCGGCTCGGGCACGATGCGCACGCTCTCGCCATTGCGACGATCGAAGCGCACGAGTCCGCCGTTCTGCGACTCCGCGTAGATGACGTGGTGGTCCACCGGGTCGATGCGGCTCTGGAAGCCGTCACCGCCGTTGGTGACGAACCAGTCGGAGTTGCGGATGCCGTTGTCGTTGTTGGTGCGGATGGGGCCGCAGAACGAGTAGTTGTCCTGCGTGCCGCCGCACACCGTGGCGAACGGCGCATCGCGGCCGACGTCAATCTTGTAGAACTGCGCGAGCGGCAGGTTGGCATTGAAGCGATACGTACGTCCGCCGTCGAAGGTCTCGTAGAGGCCGCCGTCGGAGCCGATGAGCAGGTGATCGGGATCGTCCGGGTCGGCCCACAGCGCGTGGTTGTCCACGTGCTTGCCGTCCTCGCCGAGGTTGGCGAAGGTGCGGCCGGCATCATTGGAGACCTGCACACGCACATCCATTGCGTAGACGCGATCCGCGTTCTTGGGGTCGACGAAGATCTCCTGGTAGTAGAGACCAATCGTCTGGAACGCGCCCTGACGGCGCCAGCTCACGCCGCCGTCGTCGGAGCGATACGTGCCGCCGCGGTTCTGCGCACCCTCGAGAATCGCGTAGACGACCGACGGTTCCGAGGGCGCGCGTGCGAGACCGATGCGCCCCTCGCCGCTGGGCACACCGCTGATGGCCTTCCACGTGCGTCCGGCGTCGGTGGAACGATGCAGCCCGCTCTCGGGGCCGCTGGCGAGATAGCCAAAGAAGTGGCGGTGCCGCTGCCACGTGGCGGCGAGGATGATGTCGGGGTTGCGCGGGTCGAGCGTGATGTCGGTGACGCCGGCCCAGGTCGTGCCGCTCAGGACCTTGGTCCAGGTCTCGCCGCCATCGGTGGTCTTGTAGAGTCCGCGCTCACCGCCGCCGCTCCAGAGCGGGCCCTGCGCGGCGACGTAGACGACCTTCGAGTCGCGCGGATCCACGACGATCTTCGCGATGTGCTCGGACTCACGCAGTCCGACGTTGCGCCACGTGCGACCGCCGTCCTCGGACTTATAGACGCCGTCGCCGTAGCTCACGGAGCGTTGGGCGTTGTTCTCGCCGGTGCCGACCCAGATCGTGTTCGGATCGTTCGGGTCCAGCGTGAGCGCGCCAATCGAGTAGCTCGCCTGTCCGTCGAAGATCGAGCTCCAGGTCACGCCGGCGTTCTCGGTCTTCCAGACGCCGCCCGAGGCCACGCCGACGTACCACGTCTTCTTGTTGGGGTGCACGGCGATGTCGCCGATGCGGCCCGAGTAGGTGGCGGGTCCGATGTTGCGGAACCGGAAGGCGCTGAGCGCAGAGGCCGGGAGTCCGCCGGAGTCCGCCGCCGCGGGCGGGGCTCCGCGCTGTCCGGTTGTGGGCGTGGTCGGCGGGGTGCCGCCGGCGGGACGGCTGGGACGCTGGGCGTCGAGGAGCGAGGGCAGGGCGAGGAGCAGGGCGAGTCTGGAGGTCGCGCGCATCGTCTCGGGAGTGTGGGAGAGGCCCGGGGTGGGTCGTAGGACAAGGGATACTACGCCCCGAGGCAACCCTTCGCTGGGGCAGGGGTGACGGAAGGGGCAGACCCTTGGCCCACAGGACCTTCCCTATGCTCCGACCCTCCGTGCGTTCACCCCTGCTCGCCGCCGCGCTCCTCGCGGCCGTTCCCGCTGCGCTCTCCGCGCAGGAAGTCCGCGTCTACTCCGGCGGCCCCGGTGAGCGCGTGGCCTTCGTCACCTCCGACCGGCTGATGCTCGGCATCACCACCAGTTCCGACAGCGAGCGGGCGGATACGCTCGGGCTGCTGATCGAGGACGTGCGCGAAGACTCGCCCGCAGGCCGCGCCGGCCTCAAGCGCGGCGAGCGCATTCAGTCCATCAATGGCGTCAATCTCCGCGCCGGTCGTGACGACGCCGGGACCGACGAGTACTCGGGCGTGCTCTCACGTCGCCTCACTCGCGAGATGGGCAAGGTGAAGGAAGGCGACGAGGTCGAGTTGCGTATCTACGGCGACGGCCGCACGCGGACGGTGAAGGTGAAGCCGGTGAAGAGCTCGGAACTCTCGTCGATGGCGCGGTCGATGTCGCGGATGAATGATCGGCCGGTGCTCGGCCTAACCATCGGAAGCACGGGCTCGGCGCGCGACACCGTTGGCGTATTCGTCTCGTCGGTGGTGACCGGCGGTCCGGCCGACAAGGCGGGCATCGTCGAGGGCGACCGCATTGCGGCCATCAACGGGATCTCGGTGCGCGTGGCGCGCGAGGACGCGGAAGACGGCGCGGTCGCGTCGGCGAAGGCGGACCGGCTGCGTCGCGAGATTGAGCGTCTCACCGTGGGGACGGCGGCGGAACTCACCGTGGTCTCGGCGGGCCGCTCGCGCACCGTGCGCGTGACGCCGGTCAAGGCGAGCGAACTCGGCGGTGAGTACACGTTTGAGGTCCGCAGCGCAGTGCCGCTGATGCGTCAGCAGATCGAGCGGATGCAGACCACGCGTCCGCGCGTGATGTGGACGCCCGAGGCGGCGCCGATTCCGCCGACGCCGCCCACGCCGCCGTCACCGCCGGTGGCTCCGACGGCGCGGACGTATCGCTCGCGGATCGTGACGATCTGAGCTCGGGCTAGGATGCAGCGAGGGGCACCGGTCGTGGACCGGTGCCCCTCGTCTGTATTCCGACAGCGTGTGCGCGGCTGCGGTAGCTGTGGCCCGCTAGAACGACGTGCCGAGCAGAATTGCGTTGAACACCATCCGATCCAGCGCCCGCCACCAGCCGCGGAACATCGGCTCGCTGGTGAACATCACCACGTTGCCGCGTCCCACGCGCTCCTGGGCGATGAACACGCTGCCCTTGAGCAGGCGCTCGGAGTTGTCGGGGAACACGAAGCCGCCGCGGCGCAGCGTGCCCGTGGTCGGGAACACCGCGACGTTGCCGCCGTCATTGGAGAGCGTGTAGAAGCTCGAACCGCCGACGAGGACCGGGAATCGCCGCTGCTCCATCCCGAGCGTGACCCACGACGTCATATCGAGCACGACGTCGAAGTGGCTGCCCGGCAAGTCGGCGATGTCGTCGGCGCAGGCGTTGGGTGAGACCACGGTGCGCACCGAATCCACGGGCGCCGTCTTCGCCGGCGCGGGCTTGGGCTTGTTGTCTTCGCACTGGATGCGGCGCACCGAGGTGAGTCCAACATCCTCGCGCGTGGCCCACTGCGTGGCGGCCCCGAACGTGATGAGCGCGCCGCCGTTCTCGACCCAGCGCTTGAGGTTGGCCCCGTTGCCGAGCCCGCCGAACCCGCCGTTGGGCAAGATGATGACGTTGAACGCCGAGAGATCGCCGCCGAGCGCGCCGGAAGTGATCGGCGTGAACTTCACGCCGTAGCGCACCTCGAGCGTCCACCAGAGCGCGCCGTAGCTCGTCTGCGAGGCGCCCTCGGAGACGACGGCGATACGCGGTTCCTGAAGCGCCACGACGACGCCCGAGCCCGTGCCGTACTGTGCGTTATCGGGGAAGGCGGTGTTCACGCCGCGCACTTCCACGCCCGCCGCCTTGGCCAGCTCGTCGAGTCGCGCGGCGAGGCCCTCGCCGTTGCGACCGACGCGGGCCACCCAAGTGCCACGAGGCCAGTTCGTGTTGCCCGTCTGGATTGGCTCCGACGCCACCGCCACGCGGAAGCCCTCCTGCAGCAGTTGCGCCGCCAGCTTTGCCGCGCCGTTGCGATCGTTGCGCCAGAGGAACGCGCTGCGCGCATCGCGGCCCTCGATGATGCCGCCGGCGATCGCGTGTGGCAGGCGCTCACCGTTCACCACCGGACCATTCGCGAGCGAGAGGGCGCCGCCGCTCACCGCGGGCGCGTCTTCCGTCCAGTAGGCCTCGACGCCGAACGCGACCGGCAGGGCCCAGGCCGTGATGTCGTAGAACTCATAGCCCTCGGCGTCGCTGGCGTTGCGCGAACGCTGCTGGTTGCGCTGGAAGCGCTCGACCTGCGCGCGTGCGAAGACCGGATCGAGCTCGGGGTCGGGCTCGAGCACGGCCTTGGCGACCTTGCCCTGCGGCTGCGCGAGATCCACCACGTACGCGCCCGCCGGGAACTGCCGGTTGCGCGCGCCATCCTCCGCGTAGCTCCACGCGCGCGCCGAGGAGAAGCCGCTCGTGGTGCGCGTCACTTCGACGCCCGCGCGCAGCAGCGCCGCCGCGAGCTCGGCGGCGCGAGCCGGATCATTGCCGGGCAGGAACACGACGCGCTTCATCGTGCCGTTGCGCCCGTCGCTGACGGCCTTGGCGCGGAACGCCGCGTAGTCGCGCACCATCTCGCGGGCGTTGGCGGCCGACGTCTCGAAGGTCGCGAGCGACGCGACGTAGTGCTTGGCGATGCCGTCGCGCAGCGAGAGCAGCGTGCCGTCCTCGCGCCGCTTGAGCAGCGCCGGCCCGCCGTCGGTTTCGTAGGTCGTGCCCATCGCGCCGGTGAGCGAGGGCCAGGAGTCGTAGTAGCCGGGATAGTAGAGGTCGAACGCGTCGCGCACGAAGTACAGCCAGCCGTAGCGATCAAACGCCTCGGCGTTGCCGCGGCCGATGCGCTCGCTCCAGCGGTACGGCCACTGCGAGATGTTGGTGTTCACCGGGCGCGCGGCGGGCGCCATATAGTAGGTGCTCGTGTAGCCGTGCAGGTCGGCGGTGACCATTGGATGCCAGCGCAGCATCCCGCCGACGATGGCCTGCACCTCGCGCTGCGTCATCGCCATCAGGTCGCGGTTCATATCGAAGCGGTAATGATTGAACCGTCCGCTGATGCTCCACGGCTGTCCACGCTGCTGCTCGATGGCGAGCCGCTCGGGCGAGCCCACGGCGATCGAGTTGCTCCACACGGCAAAGCGCTCGTGGCCGTCGGGATTGGAGCTGGGGTTGATGATGACAATCGCGTTGCGCAGGTGCTCCAGCGTCGCGGGCTCTTCGGAGGCCGCGAAGTGATAGAGCAACTGCATCGAGGCCTCGAAGCCCGGCACTTCGTCGCCGTGTACGGAGCCGGAGAACCACACGACGGCCGGCGTGCGGGCGACGGCGGCGTCGATCTGCGCCTGCGTGGCACCCCGCGGGTCGGCGATGCGGTCGAGGTCGGCCTTGATGGCGTCGAGCCGCGCGATGTTCTCGGGGCTGCTCACGATGTAGATGCGCATCGTGCGCATCTCGTTGGTGACGCCGATCTCCTCGACGCGGACGCGATCACGGGCGGCCTCGGCGATGGCGAGCAGCGCGCGCTCCTGCAGGTGGTACTGCGTGTGGCGCGTGCCGACGGCGAAGCCGAGCGTGGCCTCCGGGCGCGGGACGCCTTGGCGGTACGGGCCGCGCGAGTAGAACGAGAACGCGCGGTCGTCGCGCGGGGGCTCGGGGGCGCGCTGGGCCAGCACGGGCACGGCGGCGAGGGCCGTGAGGAGTAAGGCGCGAATCATCATACAGAGCGAGGAGCGAGAGGAAAGAGCGAAGAGGGAAAGAGAGGGGCGAAGGGCAGAATGAGCGAGAGGGAGGATGCGGGCATCCTCCCTCTCAGGCCCCGGCGCTTCAGAACTCGATCTGGGTGCCGAGTTCGACCACGCGATTTGGGGGAAGCTGGAAGTACTCCGTCGCGGAGCGGGCGTTGCGGGCCATCACCGAGAAGATCTTCTTGCGGATGATGTTCATCGACATTCCGCCCTTCTTCCACGGGCCGGGGCGCGGGATGAGCTGTTCGCGCCCGAGGTAATAGCTCGTGTCGAGTGGGCGCGCGGCGATGCCGTTGTCGCGGCAACGCTGGAGGACTTCCTTCACGTCCGGCGACTCCATAAACCCGTAGACGGCGACGACGCGGAACAGGCCGTGGCCCAGCGCCTCGATGAACACGCGCTCCTCGCGGCGGGTCTCGGGGACGTCGGCGGTCTGGATCGAGAGCAGGATCACCGTCTCGTGCAGCACCTTGTTGTGCTTGAGATGGTGCAGAAGCACCACCGGCACGCCGAGCGGCTCGGAGGTCATAAACACCGCAGTGCCCGGCACGCGCGTGCGTGGATTCTCGCCGATGTCCTGGATGAAATGGTCCATCGGGAACGAGATCTCCTTCATCCGCTCCGTCAGGATGGCGCGGC
This sequence comes from uncultured Gemmatimonas sp., assembly GCA_964414995.1. Taxonomy (GTDB): domain Bacteria; phylum Gemmatimonadota; class Gemmatimonadetes; order Gemmatimonadales; family Gemmatimonadaceae; genus Pseudogemmatithrix. Next base: position 46,591 of record CAYPYY010000003.1, on the reverse strand, counting down.
CCCGCTTCCACGTCGTCATCAGCGTGAAGATGCCGATGGCGATGACGATCGGGACCCAGCCGCCGTGGATGAACTTGAGCGCGCTCGCGCCGAAGAGCGCGAGGTCAATGGTGATGAACGCGCCGAAGAACAGCCAGGCCTTCCACGGCGCCCACTCCCAGCGGCGCAGCGCGATGATGAAGTACAGGATCGTCGCCAGAATAAACGTACCCGTCACGGCGATGCCGTAGGCCGCCGCGAGGTTGGCCGAACTACGGAAGCCGATGACCATCAGCACCGTGCCCACGAACAGCGCGCTGTTGATCTCGGGGATGTAGATCTGGCCGAACTCCTTGGCCGACGTATGCGTGATGGTCATCCGCGGCGAGTAGCCCAGCTGGATGCACTGCTGACTCAGCGAGAAGGCGCCGGAGATCATCGCCTGCGAGGCAATGATGGTCGCGATCGTCGCCAGCGCGATGAGCGGATACAGCAGCACTCGCGGTGCAAGGTAGAAGAACGGATTCTCGATGGCCGCCGCGTCGCGCAGGATGAGCGCGCCCTGGCCGAAGTAGTTGAGCAGCAGCGCCGGCAGCACCATCGCGAACCACGCCAGTCGGATGGGCTTCTTGCCGAAGTGCCCCATATCCGCGTACAACGCCTCGGCGCCCGTCACGACGAGCACCACCGCGCCGATGACGAGGAAGCCGGGCAGTCCGTTGTGCACGAAGAACATCACCGCGTACCACGGGTTGATTGCGGCAAGGATCCCCGGCGAGCGCACGACCTCACGCAGGCCGAGCACCGCCAGCGTGGCGAACCATACGAAGGTCACCGGGCCGAACAGCGCCCCCACCTTGGCGGTGCCGAACCGCTGGCCAAGGAACAGGCCGACGATGATGAGCAGCGACAGCGGCACCACCGCCGGCCCGAAGTTGTCGGAGACGACCGTCAGGCCTTCCATCGCGGAGATCACCGAGATGGCGGGCGTGATCATCCCATCACCGTACAGCAGGGCGGCACCCATCAGGCCGAGCGCAATGACCAGAAACCGTCGCGACTTCTTGCTCGGCTCCTTCTGAAGCAAGAGCGCCAACATCGCGAGGATCCCGCCCTCACCGCGATTGTCGGCGCGCATAATGAACAGGATGTATTTGACCGTCACCACCAGCAGCAGTGCCCAGACGATCAGCGAGAGGACGCCGTAGACGTTCTCGATCGTCGGCAGGAGCCCGTACTCCTTGCTGAAGCACTCGCGGAGCGCGTAGAGCGGGCTGGTGCCGATGTCGCCATACACTACGCCGAGCGCGCCGAGGGACAGGATCGCCAGCCGCTTGCCGGTGGGATTGATCTCGATGTGTTCGCGTTCGGGCGGCCGGTACTCGGCCGTCAGGCGCGCCATTGACGGGCGCGGCTCTGGAACGGGTGTGGCAGGTTGGTCCGACATAGCGAAGGGTGGAATGTATCGCGGGGCGCCGTGCTTTGCACAGCGCCCCGCGAAGACTGCACGCGCACTCGCGCGGGTTACTCGTAGCGCAGCGCGACGATCGGGTCTAGCTTGGCGGCGCGCCGCGCCGGATACACGCCGAAGACGAGCCCGACGAACGCCGAGAACCCGAAGGCCAGCAGCACGCTCGACGACCCGATCGTCGTGTTCCAGCCGAGGAACTTGGTGAACGCCCAGGCGCCGCCAGCGCCGACGCCGATGCCGATCGTGCCACCCACGAGGCAGAGCACGATCGCCTCGATCAGGAACTGAAAGAGGATGTTGATGCGCGTGGCGCCAAGTGCCTTGCGGATGCCGATCTCGCGGGTCCGTTCGGTGACGGACACGAGCATAATGTTCATAATGCCGATACCGCCCACGAGCAGCGACACGGCAGCGATGCCGGCGAGCAGCATCGAGAAGACCTGCGTGGTCTCACCGAGGGTGTTCAGGAAGTCGGCCTGATTGCGAATCTGAAAGTCATCCGGGCGCTCCGGCCGCAGGCGGTGCTCGCGGCGCAGGATCTTCTGGATGTCCGCCATCGCGTCGGGAATGCCGGCCTCGCTCTCCGCGAGCACGGAGATCGAGCGCAGGCGGTTGGAGCCCATCACGCGGAAACGCGCCGTCTGGATCGGGATGAGGACCTGGTCATCGGGATTCGAGAACGGGTTCGCCTGGCCCTTCGACTTGTACACGCCGACCACGGTGAACTGGATGCCGCGGATGCGGATGTTCTCGCCGATGATGCCCTCCGGCGTCTGCACGCCGAGGTTCTCGAGCACCGTCGGCCCGACGACCGCGACGCGCTGCCGGCTCTGGTCCTCGGCGTTCGTGAAGAAGCGCCCGGCGGCCATCTCATACTTGCGGACTTCGGGGAAGTTGGCCGTGGTGCCGACGACCTGCGTGCCGGAGTTCTTGTTGATGTACTGCACCTGGAGATTGGACGACATCTCCGGCTGCACGCCGCCGATCCTGGTGCCGCGGTCAGTGAGCGCCTGCGCGTCTTCCATCGTGAGGCGCGTGCGCACGTCGAACGACATCACGCCGCCCTGCCGTGCCTGGCCCGGCGAGATGGTGAGCAGGGTGGTGCCCAGCGACGCGATGCGGTCGTTCACGGCCTTCTGCGCGCCGCGCCCGAGGGCGACGACGGCGATGACTGCGCTCACACCGATGACGATGCCGAGCATCGTGAGCATCGAGCGGAGCTTGTTGGCCCGGAGCGCGCCGAGCGCGACGCGAATGGTTTCGCCGAACAGCATCGGCGATTACCTCGGCCCGCCGCCGCCCATTCCGCCGGCGGGGCGTGCCCCGCCACCGCCCGGCGCGGCGCCGCCGAGCGGGCTGCCGCCGCCCGTCATCGCGCGGAAGCGATCGTTGTTCTCCTGCCGCTGCATCTGGAGCGCGGCGGCGCTGAGCAGCGCGACCCTCTCGCCGGCTTCGAGGCCGCTCACCACTTCCGTGAAGTCGTAGTCGGCGACGCCTAGCCGCACGGCGCGCGGCTCCCACGTGGAGTCCGCCTTCTGCACGAAGACGAGGCCCATCCGCGTGGCATTGCGCCCCTGGCGTGACGCACCGCGCATCGCGCTGGCGCCGCCGCTCTGCGTGCCCGGCGCCGCCACGCCCTGCGGACGCGAGCCCTGGCTGGCCGGAGCTGCGCCGCCGGCTCCCGGGCCGCCCGTCTCGCGCATCCGACAGGCGCGGGCCACGGTCATATCCACGCCGAGCTCGGTGTAGGCCGTGCGCAGGTCGCCCATCAGCTTCTGGCGATCCGCGTCGGGATTGCGCATCTGCGTCATCAGGTCATCCACCTTCTTGGCAGCGGCCGGCTTGGCCGTGCGCGCGTCGGTGACGGCCTTGCACTGGGCGTCGGTGACTTCGGGCATCTGGAATCCACCGGGGCCGCCCTGGCGCGCGCCACCCTGTGGCCGGTCCTGCGAGAAGTCGGCGTAGCCGGGCGTGGCGCGCGCGGTCGTCGGCGGCGCCGCACCGGCCGGACGCGCGCCGTTGGGGGCACCACCCGGCATTCCGCCGCCGCCAAACCCGCCGAACATCCCGCCCATCGCCTCACGCAGCTGGGCGCTCACGGAGTCCGGGTCGAGCCCGAGGATGCGCGCGGCCGTCGCGGCCTCGCGCATTCCGCGGATCGCCTCGTTCGGCACCGCGACCACGTTCTCGCGGCGATCCGAGATGATGTTCACTTCGCCGTTCATTCCCGGCAGCAGGAGACCGTCGCGATTCTCGAGCGAGACCAGCACCGGGAACATCGTCACGTTCTGCTGCACGACGGCCTGCGGCTCGATCTTCTCGACGGTGCCGCGGAAGGGCCGGTCGGGGAAGGCGTCCACGATCACCGTGGCTTCCTGGCCCGGCACCACGCGGCCGATGTCCGTCTCGTTCACGAGCGCGCGGGCGCGCACCTTGGTGAGGTCGGCCATCTTCACGATGGTCGTGCCGCCACCGACGGCGCTGGTGCCCGACTGAATGACCTGCCCGAGCGCGACCGGCTTCTCGATGATGGTGCCCGTCACCGGTGCGACGACGCGGGCGTCGTCGAGGCGCTGCTGGGCGAGGTCGAGATTGGTGCGCGCGCGGACGATGGCCGACAGCGCGTTCTGGTACGTGAGGCCCGCCTGCTCGTTCTCCTGCGCGGTGATGATCTGCGCGCGGAAGAGTTCATCGGAGCGCTTCTTGTTCTGCTCGGCCACCTCGAGCGACTTCTGGGCGCTTTCGAGGTCCGCCTTGGACTGGTCGAACTGGTTCTGCACGTCGCGCGTGTCGAGCTGCACGATCAGCGAGCCCGGCCGCACGAGCGTGCCGGTCTCCACCGGCATCTCGATGACCTGGCCGGAGGAGCGCGACTTCACCTCGACGACGTTGATCGGCTCGATGATGCCGGTGGCCTCGGCCTGCACGACGATGGTGCGGCGCTCGACGGCGGCGGTCTGGATGATGAGCGGCCCCTCGGCCTTCTTCGCGCACGCAGTGAGCGCGGCGACGGCGACGAGGAGCGAAAGTGACAGGCGGCGGGACGACACGGACAACTCCGAGTAAGTGCGGTGGGGAAGGTCGGGCGTAGCGCTTAGAGATCGCGGCCGATGAGGGCTTCGATCTGCGCCTTGGCGGTGCGGGCATCGAGGCGCGCCTGGATCAAGTCGCGGCGGGCCTGGTCGAGCGTGGTCTGCGAGTTGAGCACGTCCAGCAGGGTCGAGGCGCCGAGGGCGTAGCGCTCCTGCTGCACGCGGAGGTCTTCTTCGCCGGCGGCGACGGAGGCGAGCTGGATCTGCACGCGGGCCTCGGCCGTGCGGAAGGCGCCGAACTGCTGGACCATCAGCTGACGGGCGTTGAGCTTCGCGTCGCGCAGGTTGGCCTCGGCGTTCTCCTGCGCGATGCGGGCGCGCACGACGCTTTCTTCGCGGTTCAGGCCGTTGAAGAGCGGGAAGTTCACGGTGAATGCCGTGCGGCGCTGCTCACGGAAATCCTGGCCGCCGAAGGCGAAGTCCTGCGAGGCGGCGCTTCCGGAGAGGCTGTAACTCATCGACAGTGTCGGCAGGTACGGTGAGAGTGCGGAGCGATACGACTGCCGCGCCGCCGCGTGCTGCGCGAGCGCCTGGCGCACGGCCGGGCCTTCTTCGGCGAGCGTCAGGAGCTGCGCCTCGGTTTCGATGATGCTGCCGGTGTCGCTGGTGTCGCCGGGCGTGGCGGTGACGAGCTCCACCGACCCGACGAGCCGGGAGAGCGCGGCGTTCGCCGTGGCGAGCTGGTTCTCGGCGGTCAGGATGGCGAGGCGGGCGTTGCCCACCTGAATGGAGGTACGCAGCGAGTCGGAGCGCGTGGCGGCACCGGCGCGCACGCGCGCGGTGGAGGCGCGGAGCTGCTGCTCCGCCTGCTCGAGCTGCTTCTGCGCGGCGGCCCGCTGCTCACGTGCGGCGAGCACGCTGTAGTACTGCTGCTTCACCTGCAACGCGACGTTGAACGTCTGCGAGATCTCGGTGGCCTCGGAGGCGTCGAGGTTCGCCTGGTTCGCCCGGAGGTTGAAGTAGCGCGAGCCGGCCTGGAAGAGCTGCAGGTTTGCATTGAGTCCGCGGCTGTAGTTCCACGGATTCGCGATCGGCACGATCTGGCCGTTCGGGTTCGTGGTGTTGCCGAACGTGTAGTTGGCGCCCGTGTTGAACGAGAGCGTGGGCAGGAAGGAGGCGTAGTTGGTGCGCACCGCGGCGGCGCTCTGCCGGACGGCGTTCCGCGCCTGTACTGCGGCCGGCGCGTTCCGCCGCGCCTGCCGCACTGCCTCGTCTAGCGAGATCGGCCGCGCATCCTGCGCGGCCGAGAGTACCGGGACCAGCATCGTGACCCCAAGAACCGCTCGAACCAACCTCATTGCCGCTTCTCCCGGCGCCGCGCTTCTTCGCGCTCGCGCTGAATCTGGTCGTATGTGGCTTGCTGCTCGGAAGTGAGCAGTTGCCGAATCCGCTGGCGGGTGGCCACGCCCAATGAATCGAGAGCGGGGCGCACTGGTGCCATCAGCGAGTCCATCTGGCGGTTTCGGTCATCAAGCAGTGAATCCAAGGCCGTCCGCTGCTCTGGGGTCATCCCCAGGTCATCGGCCAGCCGTGCGCGCATTGCCCGCGGGTCGCTCCACTGCCGCTGCACGCGTTCCCGCGCCAGCCAGCGATCCCCGACCACCCCGACCGCCGCACCGGCGGCAAAGGTCGCGAGGAAGAACGCCAGCGCGAGTCCATTGGTTTGACGCATCGTCCCGCCGTTCGTTAGTGGTCGGTAACGGCGCGAAGGGTTGCCTGCCGATCGGGCACCAAGCCCTGGCGCGCAAACACCTGCTGTTGGCCCGTCGCCGGCGTCCCAATCACCGACTCGTAGGCCATTCGACGCTCGAGCGCCTGCTCACGCAGGAGGATCGAGGTCGCGACGATCAACGTGACACCCGCGGCCAACAGGCCGAACTGGTACGCCCGCTCCGACAGCGCCCACCAGCGACGCTGTTCACGGCCGCGCTCGATGTGCGCGAGGATGCGCTGCTCGAGCGCATCCCAGTACGACGCCTCCGCCGGCGGCGCGACAATCGCGCGCAGCTCCGCCGTGAGGTCGTCATCATCCCGGACGAGGGCCGGGCCCGTTCTCTCTTCAGTCATAGTCCGCTCCTCACCGCGCCCAGCAATTGGCGCAGATGAGACCTGGCGTAATGGAGGTCGGATCTCGCCGTCCCTTCCGGGATGTCGAGCATCTTGCCGATCTCCGCGTGTTTGTATCCTTCGACGTCGTGCAACGTGATCACCGCGCGTTGCCGCGCGGGGAGCTGGTCCAGCGCCTCTTTCAGCCGACGGCGTAGCTCATTGCCTTCGGCCGGATCCCGGAACGGCGAGGCCACCGTCTCCGGCAGTTCATCCGCGTCGCGCACCTTGCGGCGGCGCGTCACGTCGAGCGCGGCGTTCGCCACGATCCGATGCAGCCAGGCCCCGAAGGCCTGGTCCGGCAGGAACCGGTTGATCGCCTTGTACGCGTGCAGAAAGGCCTCCTGCACCGCGTCCTCAGCGTCCTCGTGATTGGTGACGATGGCCCGGGCCACCGCGTAAGCGCGTCGCTGATGCCGCCGCACCAACTCGGCGAACGCCTGCTGCTCGCCGCGCTGGGCGGCGAGCACGATCTCCCGCTCGTCGGCCGGACGTTCAGTCACGGTCCGCCGAGCGGGCACAGGGGCCCACGGAATGGCAATGGCAGTCACGCCGCACGCTCACTAGTCACGTCCTCCAATACGTAGGGTGCCCGTGGGACGTTGGGCCTACTGGCCCTTGAGGCCAAGGGACTCGGCCCGGTCCCGGAGCGCCTGGATCACGAAGGCGATATGGGCGTCCAGTTCGACACCCAACTCGGCCGCACCGTTGGTGACGTCCTCGCGGGACACACCCCGGGCGAAGGCCTTGTCCTTCATCCGCTTTCGGACGGAGGAGGACTCGAGGTCGAGCACGCTGCGGGAGGGCCGCACGAGCGCGGCCGCCGTGATGAGGCCACAGAGCTCGTCCACGGCGAAGAGCGTCTTCGCCATTCGCGTGGTGCGGGGCACGCCGGTGTAGTGCGCGTGCCCGAGGATGGCCTCGCAGATGTCGTCCGGGTAGCCCAGGGCGCGCAGCTGCCGGACCCCCTCGGCGGGGTGCTCGGCGTCGGCGGCGTGGGCGTCGTTGGGAAAGCGCTCGTAGTCGAAGTCGTGGAGGAGACCGGCGAGGCCCCAACGGTGCGCGTCCTCTCCGAAGTGCCGGGCGTAGGCGACCATCGCGCCTTCGACGGCGAGCATATGTTTTCGGAGCGAGTCGCTCTGTGTCCACGCTTCCATTAGAGCGAGGGCGTCGGCGCGGGCGGGGAGGTGGGCGGAAGTCATAGCGGGGGGCGAGGATAGCCGAAACTGGACAGCGGATTGGACTAACGAAATCTGTGCGCGCAAAGTGTCACTGGGGAAACCCCTACGGGATGGCGGGGAAGTTCCTTACGGGCCTTCCATTAAGGAACTGACTGACGGGTCGCGGCAATCTGGGCCATTGTATCCGGCGGCAGACCACCACGCGCGGCCCCACAGCCGTGCGGCGCTGCATTTCCCCCCATCCCGCCGGAGCCGGTGATGAGCACGCACGTAGAGACCTTCTCGTACGACGACGCAATCGTCCGCAAGTTTATGTGGGCGACCATCATCTGGGGGCTGGTCGGCTTTACCGTCGGCCTGCTGATCGCCCTGCAGTTGGCGAACCCCTGGTTCAACTTCGACGTCTCGTGGCTGTCGTTTGGCCGACTCCGGCCGTTGCACACGAACGCCGTGATCTTCGCGTTCGCGGGCAACGCGATCTTCACCGGGGCCTACTACAGCACCCAGCGATTGCTCAAGGCTCGGATGTTCTCGGACCGCCTGAGCAACTTTCACTTCTGGGGCTGGCAGGCCATCATCGTCGCCGCGGCACTGACGCTGCCGCTGGGCTTCACGCAGGCCAAGGAGTACGCCGAGCTCGAGTGGCCGATTGACATCGCCATCGCGGTGGTCTGGGTGGCGTTCGCGATCAACTTCTTCGGCACCATCGCGAAGCGGCGCGAGCGCCACATCTACGTGGCGATCTGGTTCTATATCGCGTCCATCGTCACGGTCGCGATCCTGCACATCTTCAACAACCTGAGCGTGCCGGCCGGCTGGCTAAAGAGCTACTCGCTCTACGCGGGCGTGCAGGACGCGTTTATGCAGTGGTGGTACGGGCACAACGCGGTGGCGTTTTTCCTCACGACGCCCTTCCTCGGCCTGATGTACTACTTTATGCCGAAGGCGGCGGATCGGCCGGTGTTCTCGTACAAGCTGTCGATCCTGCACTTCTGGTCGCTGGTCTTCCTGTACATCTGGGCGGGACCGCACCACCTGCACTACACCGCGCTGCCCGACTGGGCATCCACGCTCGGGATGCTGTTCTCGGTGATGCTGTGGATGCCGAGCTGGGGCGGAATGGTGAACGGCCTCCTCACCCTGCGCGGCGCCTGGAACAAGGTGACCGAGGAGCCGGTGCTCAAGTTCTTCGTCGTGGCGATCACGGCGTACGGAATGAGCACCTTCGAGGGCCCGATGCTCTCGGTGAAGAGCGTGAACGCGCTCGCCCACTATACCGACTGGATCATCGCGCACGTCCACACCGGTGCACTGGGCTGGAACGGCCTGCTCACGTTCGGAATGATCTACTGGCTGGCGCCGCGGCTGTTCCAGGCGCCGCTGCACTCCAAGAAGCTCGCCGAGCTGCACTTCTGGATCGCGACCTTCGGCATCCTGCTCTACGTCGCGAGCATCTACTCGGCCGGCATCACGCAGGGCCTGATGTGGCGCGCGTTCGACGAGACGGGGCGCCTGGCGTATCCCGATTTCGTGGAGACGGTGGTGAAGCTGCTGCCGATGTACTGGGTGCGCGTGGTGGGCGGCACGCTCTACATCATCGGCACGGTGATCTTCCTCTACAACATCGTGAAGACCTGGCAGGCGCGGCCGGCCACGTATGAGGTGCCGGTGGTCTCGGCGCCGCCGCTGGCGAAGGAATATCCGCGCGAGGGGTCGCCGGAGCTCGCGGGCCTGTGGACGCGGTTCACCGGCGTGCGCTGGCACCGGCGCTGGGAAGGCCTGCCGCTGCTCTTCACCGTGATGACGATCCTCGCGGTGGTCGTGGCATCGCTGGCGGAGATCATCCCGACGTTCCTGATCCGCTCCAACGTGCCGACGATCGCCAGCGTGAAGCCGTACACGCCGCTGGAACTCGCCGGCCGCGATCTCTACATCCGCGAGGGCTGCTTCAACTGCCACTCGCAGATGGTGCGGCCGTTGCGCCACGAGACGGAGCGCTGGGGCGAGTACTCCAAGCCCGGCGAGTTCGTCTACGACCATCCCTTCCTCTGGGGCTCGCGGCGCATCGGTCCCGACCTCGCGCGCGAGGGCGGGCGGCGCACGGACCTCTGGCACGTGCTGCACTTCCAGGAGCCGAAGGCGATCGTCGCGAACTCGATTATGCCGGTCTACAAGCACCTGACGACACGTCCGCTCGACTTCGACGGCATCCAGGCGCGCGTGGATGCGATGGTGATGCTCGGCGTGCCGTACGGCGACGCGGTGCGCAACGCCCCCGCGCTCGCGCGGGAGCAGGCCACGCAGATCGGGGCGCGCATCGAGGCCGATGGCGGCCCAGCGGGTCTCGGGGATCGCGAGGTCGTGGCCTTGATCGCGTACCTGCAGCGCCTCGGCAAGGACATTCAGGCCGTCGACGCGATGGCCGCACAACGCAGCGGCGGAGGTGCCCCGTGAAGCTCGTGGACGTGATGAGTGCCTCCGGGCTCTCGATGTACGCGATCGTGGCGCTGGTGCTGTTCGTCGCCGCGTTCCTCACGGTCGTGTTGATGATCCTTGCCCCGGGGAGTGCCGATCGGATGGCACGTGCCTCGCGGCTTCCCTTCGACGATGATGCGGCGCGGCCCGTTGGGGCCGGGAGCGACAATGAGTGAGCAGAAGCCGGGCGCAGATCATCTCCTGGACCACGAGTACGACGGGATCAAGGAGTACGACAATCCGCTGCCGAAGTGGTGGCTCTGGATCCTGTACGCGACGGTCGCGTTTTCGGTCGCGTACTACTTTCTGCCGCTTCCGTTCGGCGAAGGGCCGGGGAGTGTGGCTGAGTACGAGGCTGAGGTCGCGAAGCATCAGGCCTCGCAACCGGCGCCGAGCGGGCCGGCCGTGAGCGACGACGACCTGCGCCGCGCGGCGGCGGATCCCGCGCAGCTGGCGGCCGGCAAGGCCGTGTACGAGACGAACTGCGCGGTGTGCCATCGCGCGGACGGTGGCGGCGTGATTGGTCCGAACCTCACCGACAACGCGTGGATCCACGGCGGCACGCCGGCGCAGATTCACTTGACGATTGCGCAGGGCGTCCTGGCCAAGGGAATGCCGGCGTGGGATCGCATCCTCAAGCCGGACCAGGTGAATGCGGTGACCGCGTATGTGCTGTCACTGCACGGCACGAACCCGCCGAACGCGAAGGCCGCCGAAGGCACCTCGGCCGACGCCCCACCCGCGGGGCCCACCGGGCCGTGACCGCCCCGACGGCCACCGGCCGCGTCCTCGCGACCCTCAACGAGGACGGATCGCGACGCTGGATTCGCCCCAAGCCCTCCTCGGGCAAGTGGCTCATCCGGCGCCGCGCGGTGGCGTACGGCCTGATGGCGCTCTACCTCGCCATTCCGCACCTGCGACTCAACGACAAGCCGTGGATGCAGCTCGACCTGCCTCGACGCGAGTTCACGTTCTTCGGCACGACATTCCTGCCCACCGACACCCTGCTCCTGATGCTGCTGTTCGTGAGCACAATGGTCGGGATCTTCCTGCTGACTGCGCTCTTTGGCCGCGTGTGGTGCGGCTGGGCCTGTCCGCAGACGGTGTGGATGGAGTTTCTGTTCCGGCCGATCGAGCGACTGGTCGAAGGCGGGTACACGGGTTCGCGGAAACTCGACCGTGAGCGCAGGCACTTCGCCCCGCGTCGCCTGCTCAAGTACGGCATCTATGCAGTGCTCGCCGTCGTGCTGGGCAACACCTTCCTCGCGTACTTCGTCGGAACCGACGCGCTCCGACTCTGGGTGACGCAGTCGCCCTTCGAGCATCCGACGCCGTTCCTCGTGATGGCGGTGACCTCGCTCGGCGTGTTCCTCGACTTCACGTGGTTCCGGGAGCAGACCTGTCTGGTGGCCTGTCCGTACGGGCGCGTCCAGTCTGCGTTGCTCGACCGCAATTCGCTGATCGTGGCGTACGACAAGTCGCGCGGCGAGCCTCGCGGCAAGGCCGTCGGAGCGCGCGCGGGGCTCGGGGACTGCGTGGCCTGCAACGCCTGCGTGACGACCTGCCCCACGGGCATCGACATTCGCGACGGCCTGCAGATGGAGTGCATCCACTGCACGCAGTGTGCGGATGCCTGCGACGACATAATGGTGAAGGTGGGCAAACCGACCGGACTGATCGGATACAGCTCGCAGGATCGGCTGGCGGGCGCGGTGCCCCGCTTCCTGCGCGCGCGCACGGTGCTCTATCCGCTGGCCTTCGTGCTGTTCTTCGGCGCCTTCCTGGTGACGCTGGCGACGCGCTCCGCGGCTGACGTCACGCTGCTCGGTCCCGTGGGCGCACCGTTCACCCGAGAAGCCGACGGCGCGGTGGTGAACCAGGTGCGCATCAAGGTGGCCAATCGCACCGGCGCGGATCAGCGCTACACGATTGCGTACCTCGACGAGCCAGGCGCGCGCCTCATCGCCCCGGAGAATCCGCTGCGCGTCTCCGCCGGCGCCACGGTGACGACGAGCGTGTTCATCGTGCAGGAGCCCGCGCGCTTCACGAACGGCGAGCGTCGCGTCCGTTTCCGCATTGCCGACGGCGACGCCTTCGAACGCGAGTACGCGTGGCGGCTCCCTGGCCCGCGGTCCAGTGACCTCAAGACTCCGGAGTCGAGATGAAACGCGGATGGCAGTGGCCCCTGCTGATCGTGGCGGCGTTGGCGTTCACCGTCGGCGTGAACGTGGTGATGCTGTTTGCCGCGAAGGCGGATCCGAACGGCACGGTCACGGAGCCCGACTACTATCGCAAGGCCGTGGAATGGGATCGCGCGATGGCGCGCCAGGCCGCGAGCGCCGAGCTCGGCTGGACGGCGCAGGCGAGAATCGGTGCGGCCACGCGCGACGGACGTGAAGTCGCGATCTCGCTCACGGACGCCGACGGGCAAGCGCTAACGGGCGCTGACGTGGTGGTGACGCTGATTCACAACCTGGCGGCCGGCACACACATCGAGGGGCATCTGCTCGAACGCGAGGCGGGTCGCTACGCGCGACAGCTCTCGGCGCCGGCCGTAGGTCGCTGGGAGATTCGCGTCGAGGCGCGGCGCGGCGAGCAGCGCTTCGCCCGCACGTTGCACGCCGAGGCGCCGTGATCGCGCTCGCGGGCTCCGTGTTCGTGGCCGGACTCCTCGGCAGTGCGCACTGCGCGGGGATGTGCGGGCCGTTCGCCTGTCTTGCGTCGGGCGGGGATGCGTCGCGCGGGTCGGTGGCGCTCAAGTCGAGCGCGAGCTACAACGTGGGCCGCTTCGCGTCGTACGTCGTGCTTGGTGCGATGGCCGGCGCCGCCGGTGCCGGGCTGGATCGCGCCGGCAGCGTGGCCGGACTGGCGCGGCCGGCGGCCGTCCTCGCCGGAGTGTTGCTCATCCTGTGGGGACTCGCGTCGCTGGTGGCGGCGCTCGGCGTGCGTGTGCCGGCCCTCGACGTGCCGCCCGCGCTCGCGGCGCGCGTGGCGCGCGCCGTGCGCGCGGTGCAGGAGCGCCCGCCGGTCGTGCGCGGGCTGACCATCGGTGCGCTGTCGGCGGCACTCCCCTGCGGCTGGCTCTACGCATTCGTCGCCACGTCGGCAGCGGCGGGCGGTGCGTTGGCGGGGGCCGCCGTGATGGCGGCGTTCTGGTTCGGCACCGTGCCGATGATGATGGCCGTCGGACTCGGCGCACAGCGACTGCTCGGCCCGTTCCGCCGACGGCTACCGCTGCTCACCGCCGCCGTGCTCGTGGTGCTCGGCATCTTCACCGTGGCCGGACGCTTCCACGCGCCGACCGTGCAACCGCTCGCGAGCAATGAGCACCAGCATCAGCCCTGATCTCGCGATCGGCGCCGTCGAGCGTCTCACCTGCGCGCACTGTGGGCTCGAGGCCACGGTCGGCGAGGCGCGCACGCACGATGGCGAGGTCTATTGCTGTGCCGGCTGCGAGACGGCGGCGAGCATCATTCGTCAGAGCGGACTCGGCGGCTTCTACGCGTTCGAGGAGCGGCGCAGTGCGCGTGTGCAGGCGAGCGGTCGCAGCTTCGCGGAGTTCGACCACGAGGCGTTCCACGCCGCCCACGTGCGCGTCGGCCCGGATGGCCTTGCCGAGACGCAGCTGTATCTCGAAGGCGTGCATTGCGCGAGCTGCGTGTGGCTGGTCGAGCGCGTGCCGCTGATTGTGCCGGGCGCGGTGCGTGCCGAGCTGGATGTCACGCGCGGTGTCGCGCGGCTCGCGTGGGATCCCGCCGCCACGACGCTGAGCGCACTCGCGCGCGCGCTCGACCAGCTCGGGTATCGTCCGCACGCCTTCCGCGGCCAGCGCGCGGACGACGCGCGTCGTGCCGAGGAGCGCGCGATGCTCACGCGCATCGGGGTGGCCGGAGCGATTGCGGGCAACGTGATGACCATCGCGCTTGCGCTCTACAGCGGGATGTTCGGCGGAATGGAGCGTGAGTTCGAGCGCTACTTCCGCTGGCTGAGCCTCGTGTTGACGACGCCGGCACTGCTCTGGCCCGGTCGCGTGTTCTTCACCAGCGCTTGGCAGGCGATCAAGAATCGCGGCCTGCATATGGACGTGCCTATCGCGCTGGCGTTGGCGGTGGGCTACGTGCAGGGCGCGATCAACACCTGGCGCGATGCCGGCCCGATCTATTTTGACGCCGTCGGCACGCTGATCTTCCTGCTCCTGGTCGGGCGCTACCTGCAGCATCGGGCCCAGCGGCGCGCGGCGGACTCGGCGGCGCTGCTCGGTGCGCTGGCGCCGGCGACGGCCCGGATCGTCGAGGGCGAATTGGTGCGTGAGGTGCCCACGGAGGCGGTGCTGCCGGGGATGCTGCTCGACGTGCGCGCCGGCGACACGCTTGCCGCCGATGGCACCGTGGAGCGCGGTGCGTCGTCGTTGGACCTGGCGCTCCTCACCGGCGAGTCGCGACCGGTGCGGGTCGCCGAAGGCGAGCGCGTGTTTGCCGGCACCGTGAACCTCTCGGCGCCGCTGCGCGTGCGCGTCGAGGAAGCTGGAATGATGAGCCGGCTCGGGCGCCTCCTGCGCGATGTCGAGGACGGGGCGCGGCATCGGCCGCCGGCCGTGATGCTCGCGGATCGGATCGCCGGCCACTTCATCGCCGTCATTCTCACGCTCGCCGTTGTCACCGCCGCGCTCTGGTGGCAGCGCGATCATTTCCTCGCGCTCGACAATGCGATTGCGCTGCTGGTCGTGACCTGTCCCTGTGCGCTGGCGATCGCCACGCCGCTGGCGTTCACCGTGGCGACTGGTCGGGCCGCCGGACGCGGGATCCTCATCAAGGGCGCACACGCACTCGAGACGCTGACGGGGCGCGGCACGCTATTCCTCGACAAGACCGGCACGCTCACCGAAGGGCGACTGCTGCTCGAACGCTTCGATGGCGCTGCCGACGTGCGGCCACTGGTCCTCGCGCTGGAGTCGCAGTCGAGGCATCCGATTGCGGCGGCGTTCGTGCACGCGTGGCGCGGCGAGGAAGCCCCCGTAGCGGACCGCTTCGTGGAGACGCTCGGTGGTGGGCTCACGGGCACGGTCCGTGGGCGCCACGTGATCGTGGGGCGCCCCGCGTGGGTGCTGGTGCAGACGCGCGACGCGCGGGCGCTCAAGGAGTGGGCGCCGCTCGACGCGCGCCTCACGCCCGTGCTGGTGACCGTGGACGGCGTGCTCGTGGCGCGTGCGGGCCTTGGGGATCCGCTGCGTGCCGAGGCAGCGGACGCGGTGCGCGACCTCGAACGCGCGGGGTGGGACGTGCGTCTGCTGAGCGGCGACACCGCGTCAGTGGTGCACGCGGTTGGGAAGGCGCTCGGCATTCCGGCATCGCGCATCGAAGGAGGCGCGAGTCCCGAGCGAAAGCGCGAGGCCGTGGAGGCCGCCCGCTCCGCGGGCGCGGTCGTGATGGTCGGCGACGGAGTCAACGACGCCGCGGCGATCGCGGCCGCAACGGTGGGCATCGCCGTGCGTGGCGGCGCCGAAGCGGCGATGGCGGCGGCCGACGTGTACCTCGCGCGCGGAGGCATCGCGTCGCTGCGTGAGTTGCTCGACGGTGCGCGGCGCACCACCGCCGTCACCCAGCGCAATATTCTCGTGGCGCTGGCCTACAACTCCGTGAGCATCGTGATGGCAATGATGGGTGTGATCGATCCGCTGTTCGCCGCGGTGCTGATGCCGCTGGCGTCGGTGACGGTCATCGTCGGCACCTGGCAGGCCCGGACCTTCTCCAAGGAGCGGCTGTGAGCGTGCTCTTTGTGCTCGTACCGCTGGCCATCCTGCTCGTGGCGATCTTCGTGGGCGCCTACGTGTGGAGTTCGCGCTCGGGGCAGTTCGACGACCTTACCACGCCGGCGATGCGCGCCCTGCACGACGATGGCATCGCGCCGCCGCGCGAAAGCGGCAGCGGGGAACGGCCGTCCCGCTAGCTGCGCGCGGCGCGCAGCGCGTTCACGATCACGGCCACGTCGATCGCCTCCTGCAGGAGGGCACCGAGCGTCGGCGGGATGTATCCGGCGGCGGCCACTACCATCGCGGCACCCGAGAGTGCGAGTCCCGCGCCGATGCTTTGTTTGGCGATGCGGACCGTGCGCTGGCCGATGGCGACGACTTCGCTCACGCGGGTGACGTCGTCCGCGAGCACGACGACGCCGGCTGCCTCGGCGGAGATGCCGCCTCCGTGTGACGCGAGCGCGACGCCGACCGTCGCCGCGGCAAGCGCGGGTGCGTCGTTGGTGCCATCGCCGACCATCAGCACACGCTGGCCGGCGGACTCGAGCTCCTTCACGACGCGGACCTTGTCCTCGGGGAGGAGATCTCCGCGCGCCTCGGCGATTCCGACGGCGCGGGCGACAGGCGCGACGTTCTCGGTGTGATCCCCGGAGAGCAAGAGCGTGCGCCCGATCCCCAGGTTGCGGAGCTGGGCGAACATCGCGGGCAAATCGTCACGGACGCGGTCGGCGAAGACAATCGTACCGAGTACCTCGCCATCGGCTGCCACGTAGGCGCGGAGCCCGCTCGCGCTCCCGTGCAGTCGCTCGAGTGCATTCGCGGCCTGTGGATGCCGCGTGCGCACCAGCGCAAGCGATCCGACGGTGACCTCGCGTCCCTCGACGCGCCCCTGCACACCCTGGCCGGCGGTCTCGACCACGCGCTCGGCCTCCGGCACCTCGAGTCCACGCTGCCGTGCGGCGGCCACGATGCTGCGCGCCAGAAGATGTCCGCTGCCGACCTCGACCGCAGCCGCGAGTCGCAGGGCCTCGCGGGCCTTCTCATCGGTCTCGGCGTCAACGGACGACACTTCGGGACGCCCGATCGTGAGCGTGCCCGTCTTGTCGAACACGGCGGCGTCGACGCTGGCGAGGAGTTCAAGCGCCGCGCCGCTGCGCACGATGATCTGACGGCGCGCCGCGCGATTGATGCCGCCAATCACCGCCACGGGCGTGGCCAGGAGCAGGGGACAGGGCGTGGCGACGACCAGCACGGCCAACACCCGCGTGGGATCGCGCGAGATCCAGTACGCCACCGCGCAGGCCACGAGCGTGAGCGGCGTGAACCACACCGCCCAGCGATCGGCGATGCGTTGGATGGGCGACTTCTCGGATTGTGCCGTGCGCACGAGCTCGACGATGCGAGCGTAGAGCGACTCGCGAGCCGGCGCGGTCACGGTGAGCACGAGCGGGCTCTGCAGGTTGACCACGCCCGAACGCACGGCGGCACCGCGGGTCACCCGCTCGGGCATTGGCTCGCCGGTGACGCGGGAGGTGTCGAGCGAACTCGACCCTTCGTGGACCAGCGCGTCGCAGGGCACCATCTCGCCGGGCCGCACGAGGATGCGGTCGCCGATGCGCACGGCCTCGGCCGCGACGTCCTCGGTGTCTGCGCTCGACTCGCCGCGCAGCCGATGGGCAATGCGTGGGGCGGCGGCCTCGAGTTCGCGCACCGCATCGGAGGCCCGTCCCTCCGCGTAGCGCTCCAGCAGTTCGCCGCCGGTCTGCATCAAGACGATGACGAGCCCGGCCACGGGTTCGCGCAGCGCAATCGCCGTCACGATGGCCAGCATTGCCACGACATCCGCGGCGAACTGTCCGCGGAGCATTCCGCGCAGCGTACGCAGCGCCACCGGTGCTCCGAGCAGCACGAGGGCGACGAAGTGCAGCGGTGTGGCGAACGGTTGCGTGGCGACTGCGAGGTGCATCAGCCCACCGACGATGAGTGCGGCGAGCGTGAGTGCCGGCGGGAGCGCGGCGCTGAGTGGGACAAGCGAAAGCGCCCCGCCCCCGGGAGCCGGGGCGGGGCGCTCAGGCGCTCGCGGCGCGCCGTTCACTGCTTCAGGGCGTGGCCGTCGCGGCAGGCGACTCGGCGTGGCCCTCGAACTTCTTGTTCGTGAGCATCGTGATGCCGACCACGACGATCCCGACGAAGATGAGGCCAGCGAGCAGGCCCTTGAACGAGGCCGCGGTGTCGCGGCCGCTCATTGGAGTTCCGGCAGTCATTGGGGGGACCCGGTGGAGGTGGGGAAGGTGCGCGGTGGGCGACGCGTCAGCTGACGCGCACGCTCACCATATGGTCGCGGTCCGTGAGCTGCTTCATCACGTCGAGCCCGCTGGTGATCTGCCCGAAGACCGTGTGCACGCCGTTCAAGTGCCGCGTGTTGGCCTCGGACAGCACCATAAAGAACTGCGAGCCGCCCGTGTCCTTGCCGGCGTGCGCCATCGAGAGCGCGCCGAGCTTGTGCGTATTCGGATTGTTGGCGGTTTCGCACTTGATCTTCCAGCCCGGGCCGCCGGTGCCCGGCGGGCCCTTCGGCGTGCCGCCGATCTTCGCGTTCGGGCAGCCGCCCTGCACGACGAAGTCGGCAATCACACGATGGAAGCGGATCTGGTCGTAGAAGCCGTCGTTGGCGAGCTTCTCGAAATTGGCGACCGTGCCGGGAGCGTCCTTCTCGAACAGCTCGGCGGTGATGGTGCCCTTGTTGGTCTCGAAAGTGGCGGTTTTCATAGGCCGAAATCTAACGCCTCCGCGGCGGAGACGAAGCGGAGAATTGATAGAACCGTGGCACCTTGCAGCCGTTGAGCAGGGCCGGCTCGAAGGTCCACTGGGCGACCGCGTTGCGCACGCCGGTGGTGAGCCAGGCCGATGTGGATTCGAGGACCTTGAAGGTGGTCATATCGGCCTTGCCGAGGGTGTCCACGAGCACCTCGATGCGGAGGACAGACGAGCCGTCCGGGCGCGTGGCGGTCCGCGGGACGGGCCGCCGGATCGGCGGCGGCTGCATTCGCAGTGGGGTCGGAACGCGCTCGACGTCCAGGCGCGGGTCCGCGGCGGCGTTCTCGCGCGCGATGATGCAACTGTCGGCCGGCGGCGCGAGCAACTGGGCGTTGCGCGAACGAGGCGTCGCGCTGGCGCACGCGGCGCCCACGACGGCGGCGGCGATGACGACGGTCAAGCGGAGAGACATCAGGAACTCTTGGCAGAAGGGCAGATGTCGGCGAGGGCACACTCGCCGCAGCGCGGCTTGCGCGCATCGCAGACGCGCCGGCCGTGCCAGATCATCAGGTGCGAGAGCATCGCCCAGCTCTCACGGGGGAACAACGGCATCAACGCACGCTCGACCTTCACCGGGTCACTGTGCCGCGTGAGTCCGAACCGCTTCGATAATCGCTGCACGTGGGTGTCCACGACAATGCCCTCGTTCCGTCCGAAGGCATTTCCCAGCACGACATTGGCGGTCTTGCGTCCGATGCCGGGCAACGCGACGAGATCGTCCATCGAGGCCGGGACATCGCCGCCGTGCTGCTGCACGAGGCCTTTGGCGAACCCGGCGAGCGACTTCGCCTTGTTACGAAAGAATCCCGTGCTCTGGATGACCTGCTCGATCTCCGCGCGCGGCGCCTTGGCCAGTGCGGCTGGCGTGGGCCAGCGGCGGAAGAGCTCGGGGGTGACCAGGTTCACGCGCTTGTCGGTACACTGCGCGGAGAGGATCGTTGCGACGGCGAGTTCGAAGGGATTGCCGTAGTCGAGCTCGCAATGGGCGTCGGGATACAGCGCGAGCAGCCGACGGTGGATCTCCGCGGCGCGCTCGGCGCGCGCCGCGCCTCGCTTGGCGGCCATCAGCTGGCGACGGCGGCGCGGCGGCGGCGCGTGGCGAAGGCCACGAAGTCCTCGGCGCTCCGCGTGTTGATCACGTCATCCGGCGTGAGCCACGCCTTGCGCGCCATTCCGATCCCGAGGGCCATATTCTCGAGCCCGTCCACTGAGTGGGCGTCGGGGCCGATCTCGATGCGCGCGCGGTGTTCCCGCGCGACGCGCGCCAGCCGCCAGTCGAGATCGAGGCGATGCGGGTCGGCGTTGAGCTCGACCGCGACGCCGAGTTCGCCGGCGCGCCTCAGCACCGCGTCCATATCAATGGCATACGGCTCGCGCGTGAGGAGTAGCCGGCCCGTCGGATGCCCAAGCACGGAGATATGCGGGTCCTCGAGCGCCTTGAGCACGCGATCGGTCATCTGCGTCTCGTTCATCCCCAGCCGCGAGTGAATCGAGGCGATCACGTAGTCGAAGCGGTCCAGCACTTCGGTCGGATAGTCGATGCGTCCACAGGGCAGGATGTCCGCCTCGACGCCCTTGAGCACGCGGAAGTCGGGGAACGAGGCGTTGATGGCGTCAATCTCGTCGTGCTGCCGCGCCAGCGACTCGGCCGTGAGGCCGCCCGCGTAGAACGCCGACTGCGAGTGATCGGAGATGCCGAGGTAGCTCCAGCCGCGCGCACGCGCCGCCGCGGCGAGTTCGGCGATGGTCGCACCGCCATCGGAGTACTGTGAGTGGCAGTGCAGCACACCGCGGATGTCGGGGAGTGTGACGAGGCCGGCGAGTTCGCCAGACTCAGCAGCGCTCGATTCGCCGAGGCCCTCGCGTAGTTCGGGGGCGAGCCAGGGCAGGCCGATGGCGGCATAGAGGGCCGGCTCGTCCGCGAGCTCGAGCGCGCGCCCGGTCGCGTCGCGCAACGCGTGCTGGTCGAGCGTGAGTCCGCGGAGCGCGGCGCGGGCCGCGACCTCGTGCACGTGCGCCGCCGAGCCGGTGGCGTGGAACCACGTGACGACGAACTCGTCCACCGGGACGCAGTGCAGGTGCAGGCGGATGCCGTCGTCGAAGCGGATGCTCACCAGTCGCGTGCCGCTGCCCACCGAATCGCGGACGCCCGGGGTCCGCGCAAATGCGGCGGCGACCGCTTCGGGCTCGCGCACGCACGCCGCCACGATATCGATTTCGCGCACGGTCTCGCAGTGCCGGCGCACCGCGCCGCCGATCTCCGCGCGCACCACGCCCGGCTGACGGCGCACCGCCGCCAGAAGGCGCTCCGCTTCGGCGCGTCCGTGCGGCAGCAGTACCTGCGCGCCGCTCTCCTTGAGCCACGCGATGCCGCGCAGCACCTGTTCTGCGGTGCGGGCCCCAAAGCGCGGGAGCTTGGCGAGCCGGCCATCGCGCGCCGCGTCCTCGAGCTCCTGCAGCGTGTCGAGGCCCAGGCCTTCGTGAATGCGTCGGATGCGCGAGGGGCCGAGTCCGGGCACGCGCATCATTTCGAACAGCCCCTCGGGCGTGCTCTCGCGGAGCCGGTCGAGCAAGTCGGCATCGCCGTTGTCGCGGAACTGCTCGAGCACCTCGAGGACTTCGGGAGCGAAGCGGCGCCGATCGCGCTTGAGCAGCTCCTTGAGCGGCCGCGCCTCGTCGGCGGCGAGCGAGCGCGCCGCGTCGGCGAAGGGTGCGGGCACGGCGGGATCCTCGCCCTGCAGTTCAAGCAGGGCGACGATCTCGTGCAGCAGGTGCGCGGCGGCGCGGGAGTCCATCATCGAAATCTGTGCGGGCAGAGGTCCTGAATGAAGGACGAATCGCTCGCCGTGGAGCGACGTTCCCCCGCTGCCCTGTCCGGCTACTGCTCTTCGCGGCCGGCGAACTCCGTGATCTCGCTAATGAGCGAGTGGAGCTGCTTCTCCGTGAGGTCAATCTCGTGCGCGGCGCCCTCGACATCGAGCAGGCCGGCGCGCATCGAGACCGCCACCTGATTCAGATAACGAATCTTGGCCAGCACCTCTTCGGTGTGCTTCCGCAGCCCGATGTAGCGTCGCTTCTCGTTCAGCGCGCGTGCGTAGCGCTTGCCGAGGTCCTCGGCGGAGAGGCGTTGGGCCAGTGCCATCACCTCGTCTCGTGTGCGGCCGGGCAATGAGGCGTGATCGGGAATCCCCAGATCCTCCCACGCCTCGTCCGCGAACCACAGGCGCCCCACGAACTCGATGCCGTCCCACGTGATGCGCACCGACACGTTGTAGCGGCGTCCTTCGACCTCGATGGTCGACAGGTGGGGTTGGACGATCTCGTGTGAGGTCCGCATAGTCTCACCGGCTGGGCTCGGTGCGGTCGAGGAAGGTCTCGACGGCGCGCATCAGGGCCGTTCGCTGTTCAACATACGGGACGTGGCCGCAGTCATCCAGCCACACGGACTCGGCGCCGAGGGCCGCGGCCGCGGCGGCTGCCGACTCGAGCGGGATCGGATCCTGCCGCCCGTGGACGACGAGCGCGGGCACCGTGAGCGCGCCGAGCGCTGGCACGAGGTCGAAGTCGCCGAGCGACTCCCAGACGGACTGCTGGACACGACCGGTCACCCGGAACGGCGTGAGGTCGCGCGCGCGCCGCGGATCCGCGAAGTAGCCGGCGACGGAGAGCTCGAACGTGCGTTGCCGGTAGGCGGCGGGGTCGCTTTCGCGCAGTCCGCTCGCGGCGAGCTCGTCACGCATCGCCTGCACCTCCGGGCTGGCTTGCCGGCGGGAGAATTCCTCTTCGAACTGCGCGCGCCACGCACGCGAGAGTGGGGCGGGGTCGAGCAGCACGAGTCGCGACGGTTGCGGGGCGACCGTGCCCCGCTGGGCCTCGATGGCATAGAACGCCGCGAGCATTGCGCCCCAAGAGTAGCCCACCAGTGTGAGCGGCCCGCGGTGCAGTTCCGCGAGCACCGCGGCGAGGTCGTCCACGTGCGTGCGCCACGTGACGGGCGCGCGGTCATCGGTCTTGGAGCGACCGCCGCCGCGCTGATCGTAGAAGAGCAGGTCGCGATGCCGCCCGAGCTCCAGCATCTGCGGCAAGAGGTAGTCGTGATGCGCGCCGGGGCCGCCGTGGAGCACCACGAGCTCGCCGCGTGCGTCCGGAGCCGCATAGCGGCACCAGTAGAGCGGTTGAGCGGTCGTCGTTGTGACGCCGTCAGTGGTCGGAGGCGGAATCGGCAGCATCGGTCAGCTAAAGAAAGCTCGTTGCGACACGCGCGGTATTCACGTGCACCCGCACCGTGTCGCGAATGTCGCGTCCGTACCCACCCGCGATGGCGATGGCGACGGGTACGCCGACCGCCCGAGCGGATTCGAGCACCAAGGCATCGCGGCGCATCAGTCCGTCAAACGTCAGGGCAAGGCGGCCGAGCGTGTCGCCTTCGTGCGGATCGGCGCCGGCGAGATAGAACACGAGGTCCGCGCGTGCCCGTGCGAGTACGTCGGGCAGGACGGCGGCGAGGCGCTCGAGGTACTCCGTGTCGCCCGTGCCGTCCTCGAGCTCCACGTCGAGCGTGCCGCCCACCTTGCGAAACGGATAGTTGCGTCGGCCGTGCATCGAGAACGTGAACGTGGCCTCGTCGCCGGCAAAGATGGCGTGCGTACCGTTCCCCTGGTGCACGTCGAGGTCAATCACGACGGCACGTCGGATGCGGCCCGCGGCACGCAACGCCTGCACAGCGATCGCCACGTCGTTCAGCACGCAAAATCCCTCGCCGTGCGACGCGAACGCGTGATGCGTACCGCCGGCGAGGTTCATCGCGATGCCGGCGTCGAGGGCGTGGTGCGCCGCCTCGAGCGTCCCTCCGGCGGCGCGGAACGAACGCTCCACCAGCCCTTCGCTCCACGGGAAGCCCAGCACGCGCTGCTCGGCTGCCGGCATCGTGCCGCGGAGCAGACGGTCGATGTACGCCGCGTCGTGCACGCGCTGCACGTCGGCGCGCGGCGCGCGCGCGGGATCGTGCAGCGCTGCTGCTGGCACGACCCCCTCCGCGAGCACGGCATCGCGGAGGAGGGCGTACTTCGCGATCGGAAAGCGATGTCCCTCGGGCAGCGCGATGACGTACTGCGCGCTCGACCAACAGTGCAGCGTCACTGCCCCTTGAACACCACGCCGCCCTTCATCACGAAGCTCGGACGCTCCATCGCCGTGATGTCACGCAGAGGATCGCCAGGGACGGCGACGATATCAGCGAGCAGGCCGGCGCGCAGCGTGCCCACGCGATCCTGCCAGCCCAGCACCTCGGCGGCGGTGGACGTGCCGGCGACGATCGACTCCATCGGCGTCAGCCCGCCCCACTGCACCATCAGCGTGAACTCGTGGCCGTTGGCGCCGTGTCGGCCCACGCCGGCGTCGGTGCCGAGGGCGATGCGCACACCGGCGGCGCGCGCGATGCGCGTGGCGTTCCGCATTGCGGCGGCGGCGTCGCGCGCCTTCGCGCTCACGAGCGGCGGCATCTGGCCGGCGTCGGCGGCGCGCAGCACGGCTTCGCCGGCCATCATCGTCGGCACGAGGAAGGTGCCGCGCTGGGCCATAATGCGTGCGCCTTCCTCGTCGAGGAACGAGCCGTGTTCGATGCTCGTGACCCCTGCCGAGGCCGCGCGGCGGATGCCCTCGGCGCCGTGCGCGTGCGCTGCCACGCGGCGGCCCAGCGTGCGCGCCTCGTTGACCATCGCAGTCAATTCCTCAACGGAGTACTGCGACGCACCGATGCCCTGCGTGCCGCCCGACAGCACGCCCGCGGTCGCACAGGTCTTGATGACGTCGGCGCCGTACTTCACCTGGTAGCGCACGGCGCGCCGCACTTCGTCCACGCCGTCGGCGATGCCCGTCTCGGGCGCGCCGTCGATCAGCCCGGGTCGATAGTTATTCTCGTCGCAGTGGCCACCGGTGATGCCAAGCGAGTGGCCCGCGGCCTGAATCCGCGGGCCGGGGACGTAGCCGCCGTTGATGGCGTTGCGCAGACCCATATCCTCGAAGCCGGGCGCGCCGACGTTGCGCACCGTCGTGAAGCCCGCCATCAGCGTGCGTCGGGCGAACTCGGTGCCGAGCGCGACCGCGAAGCCGGGATAGTCATTCACCGATGCTTGAAACGCGCCGGGATCCTCGATCTCGCGGCCAATCAGATGCACGTGCAGATCGATGAAACCGGGCATCAGCGTGGCATCGCCGAGGTCGATGCGCCGCGCGCCGGCGGGCACGCGCACCGACGACTCCGGACCAACCGCGACGATCTTGTCATCGGTCACCACGACGATGCCGTTCTGGATTGGAGCCGCGCCGGTGCCGTCGATCAGGCGCGCGGCTCGAATGGCGACCGTGCCCGAGCTGGTGGGGGCCGCGCGCTGCTGCGCGGGGAGCGATGTGGCGACCGAGAGGACGAGCAGGGCAAGCAGGCGCATTCGTAGCACTCTGTGGTGGAATGTCGGACGCGGCACGTCCGTGGTAGTCGCCGCGACTGCGGCGTATGTTACCGGAGCCTATGGACGCGCACCAGCAGAGATGAGCGAGGAGCCGGTCGCACCATCACCCGCCGCGGGCGCGGCCCTGCGGTTCGTGCGCCTCGTGGCCCAGGTCGCCGCCGCGCCCGGCGCCGTGGCGGAGCACCGCACTGCGGTGCGCGCCCTGACCAAGGCGCTCAAGGGGCAGCGCTTCGAGTTCGTGCTCGGCGAGGACGGCGCGTTGCGCGTCGACGGCAGCGCGCTTGCGCCGGAGGACTCGTCCGACGCGGACGCCGCGGCGTTGCTTGCGGCGCGGCTCGCGACCTACGGTGTCGAGTCGTTGACGCTCACCGAGAAGTCCGCGGAAGCCGACGTGAACGAGCTGACTCGCCTGCTGGGCGCGGCCCCGCCGACCACGGATCCGATCGGACACTTCGCCGTGCGCTCCGCGACCATCGATGCGCGCGGGATCCCGCGACGGCTCAAGGCACGCGAGCGCGCGGGAGAAGTCGCACCGTTGGTGCCGACGGCCACGCCGCGCAGCAGTGCGTCGGTGGCTCGGCGCCCGACGCCGGAAGGGAGCATCGCCGTCGCGGACATCGCGCCCGAAGTCGCACCCGAGCCCGTCGAGGGCCCCGCCTCGCGCACGGAGCAACTGGCTGAGGCCATCGACGTGCCGGAGATTGTCGACGCGCGCATCTCAGGACTCGTCCAAAAGCTCCAGGCAACCGACGCACTGCTGGAGCTCGAGCCGTTGTTGAACGAGCTCGCCGAGGCCGCGGAGCTCGCGTTCCGCACGGGCGAGCACGTCCTGATGTTGAACGCCATCACGGCGCTGGTGGCGATCGAGTTTCGGCAGCTCGAGCGCGATGCATCGGATGACCGGCGCCGCGTGTTCGTACAGCCGCTCCGGCGCCTCGCGAACCCGCCGATCCTGCGCCAGTTGGCGGTGCTGCGGCACCGCCTAGCGGACGACGCCACACTTTCGGCACGGGCGCAGGCGGTCCTGTATCGATTCGGCACCGACGGTGCCGACGCCCTGATGGACGAATACGCCAACGTGCCGACGCTCGAGGGGCGACGCACGGTGATCGCCGCGCTCAGGGAACTGCGTCGCACCTTTGACGCGCTGCACGACTGGCTGCGCAATGGCGACGAGTACGACGTGCGCGAGGCGATCGCGGTGCTCGGAGCGCTCGGCGACGAGCGTGCGGTGCGAATGCTCGGCGAGGTCCTGCGCCACGGCGAGCCACGCGTGCGGCGCGCGGTGGTCAGCGAGCTGGATGCGGTCGGTGGTGACGGCGCGTTGGACCTGCTCGGGCTCGCGCTCGACGACGAGTCGCCGTTGGTGCGCGCGCGGGCGACGGCGGCACTGTCACGCCGTGGCGCGAGTGCGCTGCGACATCTGGTGCCGCGGCTCGACGTCGAGCCGGATCGCGAGGTGCTCTACGGTACGATGCACGCCCTCGCGACCATCGGCACACCGGAGGCGGTCGCGGCGTTGGTGCGCTGCGCCAAGGGCGAGTCCACCCATCCACAGCACCGCGCGGCGGCGTTCCGCCTGCAGGCGAGCGCGGCGCTGGTCGTCATCCGCACGCCCGCGGCGATGGCCGCGGTCGGCCTGCTACGCGAGGACCGCGATCGCGAGGTGCGCGAGGGCTCGCAGCGGCTGGTGGCGCAGGCGGCGCGCCGCACGACCTCGATGCGCGCGGTGACCGAGTAGCCTGGCGCGCGGGCGCGCTCAGCGCGCCGTGAAGTCCGTCTGCTTCGTGACCGCCTTGCAGGCCGCCGCAATCAGCGCCGCGGCGTGGTCGAGGTCCACGAGACTCACCATTTCGTTCGGCGAGTGCATATACCGATTGGGCACGGAGAGCAGCGCCGTGGCCACGCCCTGCCGTGCGAGATGGATCGCGTCGGCATCGGTGCTGGTCTCGCGGCCCGCGGCGTGCAGCGTGTACGGGATGCGCGCCGAATCCGCGGTGTCGCGCAGGATGCGGAACGCCACGGGTGAGATCACGGACCCGCGCGTGAGCACGGGGCCGCTGCCGAGGGGTGAGTGCCCGATCTCCTTCTTCTCCTTCTCCAGTCCCGGATGGTCCGTGGCGAAGGTGACGTCCACGACGATGGCCATCGCGGGATCCACGCGCTCGGCGCCGACGAGCGCGCCACCGCCACGGTACGCAATCTCCTCCTGCGTCGTCGCCACGGCGACGACCCGCGCCTCGCCAGGGTCCGCGGCGTAGCGCCGCAGGGCCTCGAGCACGACGAACGCACCGATGCGATCGTCAATCGATCGCGAGACGATGCGGTCGTTCGGGAAGTCGAGCGTGCGCTGGTCGATCACGCCCGCGTCGCCGATGGAGAGCAGCGCCTCGGCCTGTGCGCGCGACGACGCGCCGATGTCCACCCAGAGATCGGTGATCTTGGATGCCTTCTCGCGTTCGTCCGGCTTCATCAGGTGAATCGGCTTCTTGCCGATGGCGCCGACCACCTCGCCGCCACGGCCCTGAAAGCGAATGCGCTGCGCGACCAGCACCTGCGGATCCCACCCGCCAATCGGCCCGATATGCACGAAGCCATCGTCGTCGATGTAGGTGACGATGACGCCAATCTCATCGATGTGACCGGCGAGCATAATCGTGGGACTGCCGCCGGGGTTCACGACGGCCATCGAATTACCGTGCACGTCGCCGGAGACGTCGGCGGCAAAGGATTGTGCTTCGCTCCGCCAGACCTGTGCCGCGTCGCGCTCGTAGCCCGACGGGCCCGGCGTGTCGAGCAGCCGCTTCAGGAAGGCGATTGACGGTGGCTTGAGCATTGGTGGTCCTCAACCGGTGAAAACAACGACGGGTTGAACAGCCGAGCGAACAGTTCGATGCCCTCGATGAGTCGCGGGCCGGGCCGCGACGTGAGCGCGTTGGCATCGATCGAAAACACGTGTCGCGACCGCGCCCAGGCCCAATCGGGCTGCGCGAGCAATCGCTCCGCCTCGGCGCGCGCTCGCGGGAGATCGTAGCCGCAGGGTGCGATGATCAGCACCTCGGGGTCGGCCGCCCGCACCGCGTCCGCCGTGACGGTCACGGAATGTGCGCCCGGTGCGGCCAGCACGTCCACACCGCCGGCGCGCTTTACCATCTCCGGCACCCAGTGGCCTGCCGCATAGATCGGTTCGCCCCACTCGATCACTGCCACGCGCGGACGCGGCGCACGCGCCGCCTTGAGCGTCTCGTGTACGGTGCGCATCCGCGTCTGCGCGCCGGCGACGAACTCCGCCGCCTCATCGCCGCAGTCGAGCGCGGCACCGACGCGCACGATGTCGTCCAGTACGCCGGCAATGGTCGTCGCGCTCACGGTGACGACGGCGGGCTCCGGCGAAAGGCGTGCCGCCAGCGCGCGCACGTCGGTCTCAACGACCGCGCACACATCGCAGAGCGCCTGCGTGAGGATGTGCGTGGGCCGCAGGTCGCGGATGCGGTCCTCGAAGAGGGTGAACACCGGCGTGCCGGTCGCGGTCAGCGCCTTCACCTGCGCGTCCACGCTCGCGGCTGTCGCGGTGGCGTCCACCGCCGTGCCCGTCACGCGCACACGCGAGGCCACCACTGCTGGATGGTCGCACTCGTGCGTCACCCCGACCAACGACTCCATTGCTCCGAGCGCCGCCACGATCTCGGTGGCGCCCGGCAGCAGCGAGACCACCCGCATCACCTGCGCTCGCGCGGGACAGGCAGGAGCATCAGCGCGAACACGAACGCGAGCACACCCAACGCCAGCGACGACACCGGACCGCCGACGAAATGAATCACGATACCGAGCAGCGCCGCCGCCTCGCCCACCGACCAGCCAATCAGCGCCCAGCTTCCGCGCTTCGCCAGCTCACCACCCTCGACGCGCGGCCGCAGGAACAGCGTCACCAGCGCCGAGACGCCGATGAGCACCCACAGCAGGTAGCGCATCGTCGGTACGGCCGGATTGGGATCCATCGCGGCGCCGGTGCTCCGCTGGTACAAGGTGAGGGCGGCGAACATCAACACGCCCGTCATCAAGGCAATCCGGATGATGAACAGCTGCTTCGATGGCATCGGCTACCTCCGCTCGTAGACGAGTCGTCCACCAACCCACGTCGAGATCACCTGCGTGTCCTGAAGGACTTCGGTGGGCACCCGCATAATGTCCTGGCTAAGGATCACGAAGTCGGCGCGCTTGCCCGGCGTGAGTGAGCCCAACTCCGCTTCCTGGAACGCCGCGTATGCCGGCCACAATGTCATAGAGAGCAGGGCCTCGTCACGCGTCATCCGCTGCTCCGGGAACCAGCCGCCCACGGGCCAATTGCGCGCGTCCTGCCGCGCGACGGACGCCTTGTACGAGATCACCGGGTTCACGTGCTCAACCGGAAAGTCGGAGCCATTCGGAATCACGACGTTCGTCGCCAGTAGCGAGCGCCAGGCGTAGGCGCCGAGCAGCCGACCCTGCCCGAGGCGATTGCCCGCCCAGTACATATCGCTGGTCTGGTGCGAGGCCTGCATCGAGGGAATCACGCCGAGCGCCGCGAAGCGCGGGATGTCATCGGAGTGGAGAATCTGCGCGTGCTCCACGCGGAAGCGATGATCGGCGGTGGGACGCGCGCGCAGTGCCGCTTCGTACGAGTCGAGTACGAGGCGATTGCCGCGGTCGCCGATGGCGTGGGTGTTGACCTGAAAGCCGGCAGCCAGCGCGCGACTCGCCACATCGCGGATGTGTTCTGCCGGCGAGACGAGCAGGCCGCTGGTGCGCGCGTCGTCGCTGTAGGGTTCGAGCAGGGCCGCCCCGCGCGAACCCAGCGCGCCGTCCTGATAGAGCTTGAGACTGCGCACCCAGAGCGTCCCGTCGAACGCGCCGACCAAGGGGCCGCGACGGAACCACGCGTCGAGCGTCGGCGCGTGATCCGAGATCATCGCGTAGAGCCGGATGTTGAGTGCGTTCTCCCGCCCCAGTTCTTCATAGAGTTCGAGCGTGGTCGCCGAGGCGCCGGCGTCGTGCACACCCGTGAGGCCCCAGCGGTGCATCTCGACGATCGCCGACTTGATCATCTCCTTCATCTGGGCGCGGGTGGGCGCGGGAATCACGCGCGCAACGATGTTTTCCGCATTGTCCACGAGCACGCCGATGGGCTCGCCGGCGTCGCTCTTGAGGATCTCTCCACCCGCCGGGCTGGCAGTGCTCCGCGTGAGGTTGGCGAGCCGCATCGCCGCCGCGTTGACGAGCACGGCGTGGCCGTCCACGCGCGTGAGCATCACCGGGTGATCGGGCACCGCGCGCGAGAGGGCCTCGTGCGAGGGCCAGCGCGTGTCGCCCCAGTCGTTCTGGTCCCAGCCGCGTCCGAGGATCCACTGTCCCTTCGGGGTGGTGCGCGCGCGCGCGGCGACCCGCGCGATCACTTCGTCGTACGAGCGGGTGTCGACAAGGTCCACCGACTGCAGCTTGTCGCCGAGTCCGAGGACGTGGGCGTGGGCGTCCGTCATCCCGGGGATGACGGCGCGTCCGCCTGCATCCACGACGCGCGTGGCGTTGCCGGCGAGCGCCCGGGCGCCCGCGACGTCGCCGGCAAAGACGATGCGTCCTGCCCGAACGGCGATGGCGTCCACGATGGGGCGTGCGGCATCGGCCGTGTAGATGCGCGCGTTGACCACGATGAGGTCGGCGGGCGACGGTGCGGCACGCGTGCCTTGCGCGCGCGACGGAGCGGTCACGAGCGCGAGCAGGGCGACAACAAGTCCGAGACGGCGAGTACGGGTCATTCGAGAAATCCGGAAGCTGGTGAGGAGTCGCGACCTCGGATTCTCGCGGGTGCGTCCGCGTAATGCCAGTCTGTGGCTCCCGCGCGCGACAAATCGTCTGGTAAGGAATGGGAACGCGTACCGTCATCATCGCGGGACTGGGCGCCGCCGGCAGCGCGGCGGCGTGGCGGCTGGCGCTCGCTGGCCACCGCGTCATCGGCCTCGACCGCTGGCGGCCGCCGCACCCGATGGGCTCCACCCACGGCGAGTCGCGCGTCACGCGCTTGACCGCGTGGGAAGGCGCCGAGTACGTGCCGTTGGCTGCGCGTGCGAATCTCCTGTGGGACGAACTCGAGGCCGACTGGGGTCGTCCGCTACGCCTCCGCACCGGCGGCCTGTTCATCGGGCACGCACACGAGACCATCGTCGCCGGCGCCATCGCCAGTGCGGAGATGACAGGCGTGCCCTATGAGACGCTCACGCGGAACGATGTCACGGTGCGCGTGCCGGGCATTCGCGTGCCCGAGGGAATGATCGGCGTGCTGGACCCGAACGCAGGCGTACTGCTGCCGGAGCCGATCCTCGAGGCGATGCACGCCGCCGCGCGCGCGCGCGGCGCCGACCTACGGTTCGACGAAGCGATGCTCGCGTGGCGCGTGGAGGGCGAGTCGGTCGTCGTCACCACGGCGCGCGAGGAGTTGCGCGGTGACCGGTTGATCCTCTCCACCGGAGCGTGGATGCAGCCGGAACTCGCAGCCCTCGGCGTGCCCCTCGTGGTGGAGCGGCAGACGATGCACTGGTTCGATGCGCGGCAGGATGCGCCGCGGCGTCCCGTGCTGATCGTAGGCGACGGGCAGGACCACGCGACGGTGATTTTCCCCGCGCGCAACGGGTTGGTGAAGGCGGCCAGTCACGGCTCGAACGACACCGCGGCGCCCGATGACATTGAGCGTTCGGTCACGCTGGAGGACGTCACGCCGGTGGCGCGCCTGCTGGACCGCTGGATTCCCGGTGACGCCGGCGCGCACCGCCGCGGTGCAACCTGCCTCTACACGCGCACACCGAGCGGGCACTTCATCCTGGACCGACACCCGGCGTATCCGCAGGTCGTGCTCGCCAGTCCGTGCAATGGCTTCGGCTTCAAGTTCGCGAGCGCGGTGGGCGAAGGTCTCGCCGCGCTCGCCCTCGATGCCGCACCGCCGATATCGCTTGCGCCGTGGCGGTTGCGCCTCCCCTGAGGCGGTCCACAGAACCGCCGCCGCGGGTTAATCTCCTCGGTATGCGCGTACTGTTCGTGATTGCTCTCGCCGCGATGATCGGCGCCGCCAGCGGCGCGCAACGCGTCGTGCAGGTCATTGCGCACCGCGGCGCATCGTGGGACGCGCCGGAGCACACCTTCGCGTCCTGGGACCTCGCACTCGACCAAGGTGCGGACTGGATCGAGCAGGACCTGCAGATGACGCGCGACGGCGCTCTGGTGGTATTGCACGACGATTCGCTCGACCGCACGGCGCGTGGTCCCGCCGCCGACTGCCGGGGTCTCGTCCGCGAGCGCACGTTGGCTGCGCTCCGCCGCTGCGAGGTCGGAAGTTGGTTCAACGCCGAGTTTCCGCAGCGGGCGCAGGCGCGGTTCGTCGGCGCGGTGATTCCAACGCTTGATTCCGTGCTCGTGCGCTACGCCGGCCGCGCGCGGTTCTATATCGAGACCAAGAGTCCCGAAGCCGCGCCAGGAATGGAGGACTCGCTGCTCGCGCTCCTCGGCCGCCACGGGCTTGCCGGCGCCGGTGCGCCCACCGGGCGGGTCATCATCCAGTCGTTCAGCCGCGCGAGCCTGGAGCGCCTGCACGCGCTGGACTCCACGCTCGCGCTGGTGCTGCTCATCGAGGATCCGATCGCCCCGGACACACTCGATGCCGCGCTGTCGGCGATCCGCCGCTTCGCCGTCGGCATCGGACCCAAGCGGAGCGTGCTCAATGCGCGCTTGGTCGCGCGGGCACACGCGGCGGGGCTCGTCGTGCACCCCTACACGGTGAACGACTCGGCGGCGATGGCGTTTGTGCTGCGATTGGGCGTGGACGGAATGTTCACCGACCGTCCGGGCCTGCTGCGCCGCGTGCTCGCGCGCTGATCAGTCCTGCGGCTTGGTCTCGCGGATCATCGCGATGGCGGCCGTAGCGACGGCGATGTCGCCGAGTTCCACGCCGTCGGCCACCAGCGTTGCCTTGGAGATGCCGACAAACTTGCCGCACTGCGCGAGGTAGTCGCTCATCCGCTGCAACGGCGCGACGTGCATCACGCCCTTGAGTTGCTTCCCGCCGACGAGCAGGATGTCCACCTCACGCTCGCCCGCACCGGCGCCCGCGGTGCCCACCACCTGCACGTTGTCGTCCGGCGCGGTGACGATCACCACGAGCTCGCTCTGCAGGATCGCGTGCGTCGGCGCCTCGGCCAGCTTCGGGCGGCGGGCGTCCACCATATTGATGAAACCGCCCTTGCGGCTTCCCAGGAACGAGACGAGCGACATATCCTCGGCGATGAAGATCGAACCCTCGACGAGGGTCCCATCGCGGAGGATGGCGTGGAGTCGCTTTGACTCTTGTTGGCGCGAACGTCCGGTAGGCGCGGTCATAGGCGGAGAGGGGGAAGTCAATAGGATTGACGAGCCAGTCCGGAGAAGGGCACAGCGCCTTGCGTGGGGCCGGGCCCTGGTTGAGGCTACGGGAATGATGCGTACGTCACACGTGAGCCGCGCCGTCGCCGCCGTCCTGTTCACCCTCGGCCCCGCGGCGGCCGCGGCGGACGATCCGCCCCTCACATCGGCACCCGTCACGAACATTCGGTTCGAAGTCACGGCCAGGGCCCCGGAGATCGCGGTCGGGCGGCTGCGTGTCACGATGCGGTTCACCGTCGCAGGCGTGGCGCCGGTGCTGGTCTCGATGCCCGCTTGGACGCCGGGCTCGTACGAGATCGAGAACTACGCGCGCTTCGTCCGCGGCCTCACGGCGACCCAAGGCGGTGCAAGCCTGCGCTGGGACAAGCTCGATCACGATACCTGGCGCATCCGGCCGTCGGGTGCGGGCACGGTCGAGCTCACCTACGAGGTGAGCGCCGAGACCTACGACGTCGCGAACAGTTGGACCGCGCGGGACTTCGCGTTCTTCAATGGCACGAATCTCTTTCCCTTCGTCGAAGGTCGACTGGAGCTGCCGGCGCGGGTGACCGTGCGCACTGAACCCGACTGGCGCGTCGCGACCGGAATGACACCCGCTGATTCAGTCCGGCAGTTCACGGCGCGCGACTACCACGACCTCGTCGATCATCCGATGTTCGTCGGGCGCTTCGACCTCGACTCGCTGCAGGTTGCGGGTCGCTGGATGCGCCTCGCCACCTGGCCGGAAGGCAGCGTGCAGGGCCCGCGCCGGGCCGCGTGCTGGGACGCGCTGTCGCGCGCGGCCGAGACGCTCGCGAAGGTCTTCGGCAACGTGCCGTGGCAGAGCTACACCGTGCTGCAGGCCGCGACCGACGACTTCGGCGGCGTGGCGGCACTGGAGCACGCCGAGAGCGAACTGATGATCGTCGGTACGCCCTTTCTCGACGAGCGCATCGTGCTCAGCGTCCACGCCCACGAGATTGCGCACGCGTGGAACGTGAAGCGACTCCGGCCCGCCGACCTCACGCCGTACCGCTACGACCGTCCGCAACCGACGCCGTGGCTGTGGGTCAGTGAAGGCGTCACGGATTACTACGCGGACCTGAGCCTCGTGCGCAGCGGCCTGATGGACGAAGCCGCGTTCCTCGAGGAGACGATGGGCAAGATCGAACAGGTGGAGGCGTTGCCACCGACGGCGGTCGAGGACGCGTCGCTGCAGGCCTGGCTCGACGTGCAGGACGGTACGGCGATGCTCTACTATCCGAAGGGTTCACTGCTCGGCTTCGCACTCGATCTGCTGATTCGTGACGCGTCAGACAACCAGCGCTCGCTCGACACGGTGATGCGCGAGCTCTGGGCGCGCACGTGGCCGCGCGGGCGCGGCTTCACGCACGACGACGTGTGGAACGCGATCGCGCGGGCGACCGGTGGACGCGCCTGGGGCGATTTCGAGCGCCGCTACATCGACGGCCGCGAGCCCTTTCCGTGGCACGAGTGGTTGCCCAAGGGCGGTTGGCGGATGGTGACCGACTCCATCAACGAGCCGCGGCTTGGCGTATTGCTGCGCGAACATCCCGACGGCGTGATGGTCTCGGCGCTGGACCCCGAGGGCGCCGGTGCGCGCGCGGGGCTCGAGATGGGCGATGTCATTCGAGCGATCGGCGGCCGGTCCACGCGCGATCCCGAGTTCGGGACGCGGTGGCGTGACTACTGGGGCCGGCGGCCGGGCGCAGATCTGCCCTTGGAGGTGCAGCGTGAGGGACGCACGCTCACACTCACCGCGAAGGTCGAGCTCGAACCGCGGGTGGAGCGGCGGATCGAGCCGCTCGAGGGTGCGTCGGCGCGGGCGCGCCGGGTGCGCGCGGGAATCCTCGGCGGCACGCCGTAGCGATCAGGTCAACGTGACTCGCCCCTCGCGCATCTGCGGGGGCGGGTCGCAGGGTCAGCGCCCAGTGGCGTGCCGGCGATACCGCGCCGTCACCGACGGATCGCGCGCCGTGCGCGGCTCCGCCAACAGTCGCTCGAGCGCATCAATGTCGCGCGGCACCTCGGCACTCGGACGCTCCACGCCATTCGCCGTGACGAGGTAGTCATCCTCGATGCGCACGCCGATCCCGCCGTAGCGCGCGAGGAGCGGCGCAATTCGCGCGGCGTACGCCCGGTTGCGCGGCGTGTCCGGCAGAATATCCGCGAGATGACCACGCACATAGATCCCCGGCTCGATCGTAAACGCACTGCCGATGTCAATCATCCCTGCCTCATAGTACTGCTCCGGGTCGTGCACCTCGAGCCCGATGCCGTGGCCAAGTCCGTGCATATAGAACAGCGCAAGCTGCGGGCACAGCTGTGGGCGCGCGGCAGTCCCGCAGTCGTACGTCGCGCTCGGGGACTCGATCAGGCCCAGGCGCGTGAGACCCGCGGCGAGCGCCGCATTCGACGAATCCACCATCGCCTTGGCCGGCGAACGCGGGCGCACCTGCCGCTCGGCGGCGGCTTGTGCAGCCAGCACGATCTCGTAGATCTCGCGCTGTGCCGGCGTGAAGCGGCCACTCACGGGAATCGTCCGTGTGATATCGGCCGAGTATCCGTCGAACATCGCCGCCATATCCATCACGACGAGGTCGCCGGGCTCGGTGATGCGGCTGTTGGCGTTGTAGTGCAGGATCGTGGAGTTGGGGCCGGAGCCGAGGATGCTCTGATATCCGGGCCCGTCGCCACCCTCTGCGCGCCACACGTGCTCGGCAGCGGCTTGCAGCTCGAACTCACCGACGCCAGGCGTCGCCAGGCGAATCGCGGCGAGATGCCCGCGCGCGCTGATGCCAGCGGCAATCCGCAGCCGGTCGAACTCCGTCGCGCTCTTACGCCCGCGCATTGACGCAACGGTGCCGCTCACATCATTGACCCGGAGCTGCGGATGCCGACGCTTGATGGCATCGAGCATCTCCGTGTGCGCCGAGCGATCGTGCGGGCTGCCCTCGAAGTCGCCGACCACGTGCAGCGTGGACGCGCCGGTCAGCAGCGAGTCGAGCACGCGGGGGAACGAGCCCCAGTCGCGCCCGTCGAGACCGAAGCGCGGCTGCACGCC
This sequence comes from uncultured Gemmatimonas sp., assembly GCA_964414995.1. Taxonomy (GTDB): domain Bacteria; phylum Gemmatimonadota; class Gemmatimonadetes; order Gemmatimonadales; family Gemmatimonadaceae; genus Pseudogemmatithrix. The sequence continues at coordinate 9,748 of CAYPYY010000003.1, read as the reverse complement.
TTCGACGCCGAGCCGAACGCCGTTCCATACCTCCCGCGCCGGATTGCGGGGCTGCACGAAGAGCAGGCCGCGCGTGTTGCCGGATGTCCGGATGAGTACGAGGGCAGTGCTCGGCTCGCGAAAGCCGGTCAGGTAGTAGAAGTGCGGCGACTGCGTCCAGAGCTTGTAGTCGGGCACCATCTCGGGTGCACCAAGCACCAGCGTGATGCCGTCGCCGACGCTGCGCGCGAGCGCCTCACGGCGTGCGGAAAACTCTGACGCCGGCATCTGCGCCGCCGCGTGTGCCAGTGGGGCGAGCGTGAGCGCGCACGCCAGCGCGATCGGTAGGAGGGGCGACAAGGCGCTGGACGGCGCAAGCGCGGAATCGCGGCGGACCGAGAGGAGAAATCGCACGGTGGCAGGCACTCAAGCGAGGGGCGAAGTGGCGTTCGACTCCGTTCAAGATGACAGGACCGGAGCGGCGCGGCAGGGGGGTCAGCGCCCGCGGCCATTTGAGCGTAACCTTCTAGCTGGACCCTCTCTCCACCACTTCGGAGCTTTGCCCGATGTCCTGGCGTTCCTTCCGCCACGCGGTCGTCCTGGCCGCCGTCTTCGCCCTTCCGCTCGCGGCTCAGCAGCGGCTCACGTCACCCAGGGAGTTCTTCGGCCACGAAATCGGTGCCGACTACGTGCTCCCCAACTACACCAAGTTCCTCGAGTACTGGATTCGGCTCGCCAACGAGTCGGACCGGATGGAGCTCGACACCATCGGCACGACGGCCGAGGGCCGTCCGCAGGTGATGGCCATCATCTCCAGCCCGGAGAACCTGCGCAACAAGGAGCGCTATCGACGCATCGCCGAGCGCCTCGCGCGGGCCGAGGGCGTCAACGAGGCCGAGGCGCGGCAGCTCTCCAAGGAAGGCAAGGGCATCGTGTGGATTGACGGTGGGCTCCACGCCACCGAGGTGCTCGGCGCCAACCAGCTGCTCGAGACGAGCTGGCAGCTCGTGAGTGGCAACGACGAGGAAACCACGCGGTTCCGCAACGACCTGATCGTCGTGATGGTGCACGCGAATCCCGACGGAATGGAGTTGGTCGCCGACTGGTATATGCGCAACAGCGATCCGCGGCGCCGCAGCTACAACACGATTCCGCGGCTTTACCAGAAGTACATCGGGCACGACAACAACCGCGACTTCTATCTCGCCGCGCAGCCCGAGTCGGAGAATATGAATCGGGTGCTGTACACGGAGTGGTATCCGCAGGTGATGTACAACCATCACCAGACGGGTCCTGCGGGCACCGTGATGTTCGCGCCGCCGTTCCGCGACCCGATGAACTTCCACATCCACCCGCTCATCCGCACCGGACTCGACGTCGTCGGTGGCGCGATGCACCACCGCTTCGTGCAGGAGGAGAAGGGTGGCGTGGTGATGCGCCTGGGCGCCGGCTACTCGACGTGGTGGAACGGCGGACTGCGCACGACCGTGTACTTCCACAATATGATCGGCCTCCTCACGGAGACGATCGGCAATCCGACGCCGATGGAGATTCCGTTCATCGCGTCGCGCCAGATCTCGAGCGCGGACCTGCCGCTGCCCGTGCAGCCGGGTCCGTGGAAGTTCCGGCAGTCAGTGGACTACTCGGTGACCGCCAACCGTGCGGTGCTCGACGTCGTGTCGCGCAACCGCGAGATCTTCCTGTACAACATCTGGAAGATGGGCAGCGACCGCATCGCGCAGGGCAATCGCGACAGTTGGACGATCTGGCCCAAGCGAAACGCGGCCGTGCAGGCGCGCATTGACGCAGAGAACCGTGAGCGTCGCGCGCAGAACACCGGCAACAACGCGATGGCGTTCCTCGGTGGCTTTGGCAACGCGGCGCAGCAGCGCACCGGCGAGGCCGGCCAGCAGATGATGGCCGCGCTGCGCTCGCCGTCCACGCGTGATCCGCGCGCGTACATCGTGCCGGCGAACCAGCGCGACTTCCCGACCGCCGTGCGCTTCATCGTCGCCCTGCAGAAGGCGGGCATTGACGTGCACCGCGCGACCGCCGCCTTCTCGCACGGCGGCAAGCAGTATCCGGCCGGCTCGTATGTCGTGCGGACCGGCCAGGCCTTCGGCGCGCACGTGCTCGATATGTTCGAGCCGCAGGACCATCCGAACGACTTCCGCGTGCCGGGCGGGCCGCCGACGCCGCCGTACGACAACGCCGGCTGGACGCTGGCGATGCAGATGGGTGTGCAGTACGACCGCGTACTCGACGCGCTCGACGGACCGTTCGAGAAGATCGCGCCGACGGCGCGCGTCACGCCGCCGGCGGGCACGGTGGCGAGCGGCGGCACCTGGGCTCTCTCGGGCGCACACAACGACGCGTTCATCGTCGTCAATCGCCTGCTCAAGGCGAACGTTGCGGTGAGTCGCAAGGCCGACGGCACTTGGATCGTCCCGGCCACCGGCACGAGCCGCCCGATCGTCGAGCGCGCCGCGCGCGAGCTCGGTCTCTCGTTCACGGCCGGCAACGCCGCCGGCGCCACCGCCGTGCGCCCGATGCGCATCGGTCTGTGGGATCGCTACGGCGGCTCGATGCCCAGCGGCTGGACGCGCTGGCTGCTCGAGCAGTACGAGTTCCCGTTCACCGTCGTGTATCCGCAGGAGCTCGACGCCGGCAACCTGAACCGCAAGTTTGACGCGCTGATCTTTGTGGACGGCGCGATCCCCGCGCCGCGCGGCACGGGGCAGGGCGGCGGGTTCGGTGGCGGTGGAGCCGGCCCGGACACGGCGTCGCTCCCGGCGGAGTTCCGTCGCTGGGTCGGCAACGTGACCGCCGAGCGCACGATTCCGCAGATCAAGGCATTTGCAGAGGCGGGCGGAATGGTGATCACCATCGGCAGCTCCACGAACCTCGCGGAGCACCTTGGCTTGCCGCTCTCGAATCACTTGGTTGAGCGCAGCCCGGATGGCAGCGAGCGTGAACTCGGCAGCGAGAAGTTCTACGTGCCGGGGTCGTTGCTCGAGGTCGCGGTGGACAACAGCACGCCGGCCGCGGCGGGAATGGAGTCGCGCGCCATCGTGATGTTCGACAACTCGCCCGTGTTCCGGTTGGCCCCCGACGCGCTCGCTCGTGGCGTGCGGCCGATTGCGTGGTTCGACACCGCGACGCCACTGCGCAGCGGCTGGGCCTGGGGTGAGAACTTCCTGCAGGGTGGTGTGGCCGCGGCCGACGCTAGCGTGGGGCGCGGCACCGTGCGTCTCATCGGGCCGGAGGCGCTGTTCCGGGCGCAGCCGCACGGGACGTTCAAGCTGGTGTTCAACGGACTGTACGCGACGCGCTAGCAAAGCGTCGCACGAAGGCGGGACTGCGGGCGGGCGTGCTTCGGCGCGCCCGCCCGCAGCTTTTTAGCTTCCACGCGTGATCACGCGCGCTGCCATTTCGCTGCTCCTGCTCGGGTCGCTCGCGGTGGCCGCGAGCTACCTCGCCGTCTTCCTGGACTCGGGTGCGCTGGCACCGTGGCTGCTGGCCGTCGGCGCGATCGCGGTGCTGGCAGGCTTGGGCTTGCTCGGTGCGGGCGAGCGGAGTCCGCGACTCGCGGCTGCGGTGCTTGTGGCCTGCGCCTCTACCTTTGCCGGGTTCGCCGTCGCGCTGTTGCGTGCGGCGCCGGCGGCAGGGGGCCCATTGCTGTTCGGCCTCCCGCTCGAGACGGCGTTGCTGCTCCTCCTCGTGGGCTTCGTGCCGCTCGTGCTCCTCCCGCTCGCGTACGCGTGGGCGTTCCCGCGCGAGGTGGCGGACCGTGACTGAACGCGGACTCTCGGCGACGATGCTCGTCGTGGGCCTCGCATACTTCGCGGCCTGCGGACTCATCGGCTGGCTCGCCGCGCGTCGCACGCGCGACGCCGAGGCGTTCTTCGTGGCCGCGCGTGGCGTGGGTCTGGTGCCATTCGCGATTGCCGCGATGGCGTCCACGCTCTCGGGGTTCGCGTTCATTGGCGGCCCCGGGCTGGTGTACTCGATCGGACTGACGGCGGTGTTCATCATCTTGCCGGCAGCGCTGACGAACACGTACGGCGCGCTCGTGATCGGCGCGCGACTGCGCGCCCTCGGTGCACGACACCGGCTGGTCACCATCCCCGACGCGCTCCGCGTGCGGTACGACTCGCGTGCGGTGCAGGGACTCGCGGCCGTGGCGATTCTCGTCGGCGTCATCGGGTACATCGGCACCAACTTCTTGGCGCTCGGCGTGGTGGTGCAGTCGCTGTTCGGTGTCCCGCTCGCGACGGCCATCTGGCTAGGCGCGCTGGTCGTGCTCGCCTACTCGGCATCCGGTGGAATTCTCGCGGGCATCTGGGTGGACGTCTTCCAGGGCACGCTGATGGCGGTCGCGAGCACGGTGGTGTTTGTGTACGCGCTGGACGCGGGCGAGGGACTCGCCGCCATCACGCGTGCCGTGCAGGCGGTCGACGCCACGTTCATCGGGCCCTGGGGGATGCGCGGCGCGATGGTGGCGCTGTCGTTCTTCTTCGTGTTCGCCGTCGGCTCGTTGGGGCAGCCGCATATTGCGCACAAGTACTATATGCTCCGCGACGCGTCGCGCCTGCGCTGGTATCCGATCCTAATGACGCTGGCGATGCTGCTCGCGCAGCTGCTCTTCGTGGGCGTGGGCCTCGCCGCCAAGTCGCTGGTGCTGCGTGGCCACTGGACCGCGCTGCGCTCTCCGGACGACGCGACGCCGCGCTTTCTCCTTGAGTTTGTCCCGGAGCTCGTCGCCGCGCTCGTGTTTGCCGGCGTGGCGGCCGCGATAATGAGCACCGTCAACTCGTTCCTGAACATCGGTGCGGCGGCCATCACGCACGATCTGCCGACGGCCTTTGCGCGCCCGCTTGCCGAGGCGCGCAAGCTGCGCGCGGGCCGTGCGTGGACCGGCGTGCTCAGCGTCGCTGGTGCGCTCACTGCCCAGCTCAGCGGAACGCTGGTCGCGTTCCTCGGCATCTTCGGCTACGGGCTCTTTGCGTCCACCCTCGTGCCCGCGCTGGCGATCGGGCTCACGTGGAAAGGCGGCACGCGCGCGGCCGCCGTGGCCAGCATCGCGGCGGGACTCGCGCTCACGTTCGGACTCGAGACGGCAGCGTGGCTGCGATGGCTCGCGCTCCCCACTGGCGTCACGGTGACGGGTCTGACCCTGGTGACGAGCCTGATCACCTACCTCGTGATCTCGCTCGCGGCGCCGCCGAAGTCGCCCGTCTAGGCTGCCGCTGCGACTCAGCCCTTCAGCAGGCCCTTCGCAATCGTCGCGAGCTGCATATTCGACGTCCCTTCGTAGATCGTGCCGATCTTGGCGTCGCGATAGTACTTCTCGACGGGATAATCCTTGGTGTAGCCGTAGCCGCCGTGGAGCTCCACCGCGAGCGAGGTCACGCGCTCGCAGACCTGGCTGGAGAACAGCTTGGCCATCGCGCCCACCTGCGCGATGTCGCCGCCGGCGTCGCGGACTCGCGCGGCGTTGTAGACCATCAACCGCGCCGCCTCGAGCTCCGTGGCCACCTGCGCGAGCTGGAACTGCACGCCCTGGAATTCGGCGATGGACTTCCCGAACTGCTGGCGCTCCTTCACGTACGCGACCGTGGCGTCGAGCGCGCCCTGCGCAATGCCGATCATCTGCGCACCGATGCCGATGCGGCCTTCGTTCAGCGTCTCGATCGCGATCTTGTACCCCTGGCCGACCGGGCCCAGCACGTTGAAGTCGGGGACGAACACGTCCTCGAGGATGAGCTCCGTCGTGCTCGAGGCACGAATGCCGAGCTTGTCCTCCTTCTTGCCGACGGCGAAGCCCGGCATCTCGCGCTCGATCACGAACGCGGTGATGCCCTTGTAGCCCTTGCTCGGGTCCACCGTGGCGAAGAGCACGTAGAGGCCCGCCTCGGCGCCGTTCGTGATCCACAGCTTCCGGCCGGTGATGCGCCATCCGCCATCCACCTTCGTGGCGCGCGTCTGCAGTCCGAAGGCGTCGGATCCGCTTGAGGCCTCTGAGAGCGCGTACGCGCCGACCGTGCCCGAGCAGAGCATCGGCAGCCACTTCTCGAGCTGGGCCGGGTTGCCCGCGGACAGCAGCGGATGCGCGACGAGCGTGTTCTGCACGTCGACCATAATGGCCGAGGCGCCATCCACCTTGGAGAGTTCCTCGACGGCGAGCGCGACCATCATCACGCTGCCGTCGGCGCCACCGAAGCGCTCGGGCGCCTGGATGCCCATCAGGCCCATCTCGAAGTAGCCCTTGATGAGGGCGGGATCGAGCTTGGCGTCGCGCTCCATCTGCGCGGAACGCGGGCGGACTTCACCGGCGGCGAAGGCGGCGACGGCGTCGCGGAACGCGAGCTCGTCGTCGGTGAGTTGGGTTAGCGGGGGATGGGCGGGGGCGACGTCACGCGTCATCGGTCATCTCGGTCGGGGGGCGGCGCGCCGCAGGGCAGCGTGCCTGTATGAAAAGTATCCGCGCCGACTGTGCGCGTGGAGCGCTCCTACAGCCGCGGCTCCACAAACTCCGCCGCCGGCCGCCCGAACACGTAGCCCTGGATCAGATCCGCTCCGAGCGAGCGCAGCATATCCTTCTCCGCGTTTGTCTCGACACCTTCCGAGATCACGCGCATCTTGAGGTCCGCGCACAGCGCATTCATCGCGCGCACGACCCGCTGCTTCACCGGGTTCGTATCAATTCCCTCGACCAGCGAGCGGTCCAGCTTCACGAACTCGGGGTTCAGCTGCGTGAAACTCGCGAGTCCGGCGTATCCCGTGCCCAGGTCGTCCACCGCGAGGCGGTAATTGAGCCGCCGCAGGTCGGCCACGACACCCGAGAGGTCGCCCATCTTCTCGATGCTCGTGCGTTCGGTGATCTCCAGAATGATCCGGTCCGCAAAGGGCGCCAACGGCGAGCCGATGCCGTGCAGTGCGGGCTCCAGCAGGTCCGGCGGGTGCACGTTGACGAAGAGCAGGCGGCCGGGCGGCAGTGCCGCCGCGCGCCTGGCGATTTCCGAGTACACGGCGTGGGTGAGTTCGCCCACACGGTTCAGCAGTTCCGCCGTGTTGATGAGGGCCTCGGGGTTCGCCAGCGTCGGCTCGCCCGACCGCATCAGGGCCTCGAACCCGATCGAGCGACGCTCGCTGATCGAGATGATGGGGTGGAACACCATCCGGATCTTGCCGAGCGCACTCGTGAATGCGGCGTGCAGTGCGGCCTCGTCGCCCAAGGCCGCGCCGTGTACGCCGCGCAGCGCGAGGGCTTCGCGTTTTAGGCGCGCGAGATCGGCCAACAGCACCGCCCGCGACACCGTCTCGATCATTTCCTTGGGCGTCACCGGCTTGAGCAGGTAGCGGTGCGCCCCCCACGCCATCGCGTCAATCGCCGTCTGCAATGACGGCCCGCCCGTAATCAGGATGACCGGCGTGTCGAGATCGCGCTCGCGGATCGCCCGCAGCAGGTCGAGCCCGGACATCCCGTCCATATTGATGTCGGAGCAGATTGCGTTGTACGAACGCTCGTTGAGCATCCGTAACGCCTCGTCGCCCGACTCCGCGGTGTCCACCACGAAGCCGACCTTGCTGAGCAGCAGCGCCGACGATTGCAGCACGGCGGTGTCGTCATCAACGATCAGGACACGTCGCTCGAGCTCGGGCATAATCCGCGGTTGAGGGCGAGCAGAAAATCTAGCGCGCGCTCAGTAGTTCAGTATTGGCGCCAGCCAACGCTCGGCGTCCCGCAATGACACACCCTTTCGGGCGGCGTACGCCTCCACCTGGTCGCGCTCGATCTTCCCCACACCGAAGTACTGCGCCTGCGGGTGCCAGAAGTACCAGCCGGCGACGGCCGAGGTGGGCTGCATCGCGAAGCTCTCGGTCAGGTGCACACCGGCCCGTCGCTCCGCGTCCAGCAGGTTGAAGAGCGTGCGCTTTTCCGTGTGGTCCGGGCAGGCCGGATAGCCGGGCGCCGGCCGGATGCCCTGATACTGCTCGCGGATGAGCGCCTGATTGTCGAGGTGCTCGTTGGGCGCGTAACCCCACAGCTCACGCCGCACGCGTTCGTGCAGCCGTTCCGCGAAGGCCTCGGCGAGGCGGTCCGCCAGGGCCTTCACCATAATGCTCGAGTAGTCGTCGTGCGTGGCTTCGAACTCGGCCACCTTCTCGTCGAGGCCGATGCCCGTCGTCACCACGAAGCCGCCGAGATAGTCACGCACGCCACTGTCGGCCGGCGCAACGAAGTCGGCGAGCGCGAAGTTCGCGCGGCCATCGTTCTTGACCATCTGCTGGCGGATGGTCTGGATCGGTACCGGGGCGTCCGCACCCGGCGGCGTGACGAGAATCTGCTCCGCGCCATCCGAGTTGGCGGGAAAGAACCCGACCACCGCGCGCGCCTTGAGCCAATGCTCGTCCACGATGCGTTCAAGCATCGCGCGGGCATCACGGAAGAGATTCCGTGCCGCCTCGCCGACCACGGCGTCTTCGAGAATGCTCGGGTACGAGCCCGCGAGCTCCCAGGTCTGGAAGAACGGCGTCCAGTCGATGCGTGGCACAAGCTCGCCGAGCGGAAAGTCGTCGAACACACGTACGCCGAGGAAGCTGGGCTCTGGTGCGGGCCCATCCCAGGTGAGCCGCGCCTTGTTCGCGCGCGCCTGCGCGATGGTCTGGCGCTTCTGTTCCTTCTGCCGCGCGGCGCGGTGCACGCGCACCTGCTCGTACTCCTCGCGCGTCTCGCGCACGAAGGCGTCGCGGCCGGCATCGCTGAGCAGCGACGTGGCCACGCCTACTGCCCGAGATGCGTCCAGTACGTGCACGACCGGGCCCGTGTAGTTCGGCTCGATCTTCACGGCGGTGTGCACCTTGCTCGTGGTCGCGCCGCCGATGAGCAGGGGAATGGTCCAGCCCTCGCGCTGCATCTCGCTGGCGACGAAGGCCATCTCCTCGAGCGACGGCGTGATGAGTCCGGAGAGCCCGATGATGTCGGCGTCGTGCGTGCGCGCGGCCTCAAGGATCTTGGCGGCCGGTACCATCACACCCAGGTCCACGACCTCGAAGTTGTTGCACTGCAGGACCACGCCCACGATGTTCTTGCCGATATCGTGAACGTCGCCCTTCACGGTAGCCATCACGATGCGGCCCTTCGAGCGCGAGTCGGCGTTGGCCAGCTTCTCCGCCTCGATGTACGGGATCAGGTGCGCGACGGCCCGCTTCATCACGCGCGCCGACTTCACGACCTGCGGCAGGAACATCTTGCCGCTGCCGAAGAGATCGCCGACGACGTTCATCCCCTGCATCAGCGGCCCCTCGATCACCTCGATGGGGCGGTCGAACAGGTGTCGCGCCTCCTCGGTGTCCTCGACGACGAAGTCGGCGATGCCGTGCACCAGTGCGTGCTGGAGCCGCTCGTGCACCGGCGCCTCGCGCCACGTGAGGTCGGCCTTCTTCTTCTGTGACTGGCCCTTGGCGTCGTCCGCCACGGCGAGCAGGCGCTCGGTGGCATCAGGGCGCCGCGCGAGCACGACGTCCTCCACGCGCTCGCGCAACGCAGGCGGGATGTCCTCGTAGAGCACGAGCGCGCCCGCGTTCACGATGCCCATATCCATCCCGGCCTTCACGGCGTGATACAGGAACACCGAATGGATGGCCTCGCGCACCGGGTTGTTGCCGCGGAACGAGAACGAGACGTTGCTGACGCCGCCGGAAATGCGTGCGTGCGGACAGCGCTCCTTGATGCGCCAGGTGGCCTCGATGTACGCCAGCGCGT
>CAYPYY010000002.1:0-90502 GCA_964414995.1 uncultured Gemmatimonas sp. | reverse complement strand
CCCTCGTAGGGACGCAAGATGCCGAGGGGGAGACGATGTGTCTCAGATACTGCAACATAGATGCCGCTGGCGCAGGGGGGTGACGAAGGTCACTCCCCTGTGACACGGCCGCTAGGTTTCGGGCCGATGTGGGCCTATCGCGCGATGCCGCTGCTCTCCGAAGTGCTGACACGGTCCTACTACCGAGTCAGCGTGGCGGGGGCACGTTTGCCGGCCACCGGCCCCGTGCTGATCGTCGCCAACCACAACAACTCGCTGGTGGATCCCGCGCTCGTGGCCGCGACCGCCGGCCGCAAGGTGCGCTTCCTCGCCAAGGCACCGCTGTTCACGCATCCGCTGATCGGCTGGCTCATCCGCGGCGTCGGTTCTGTGCCTGTGTACCGCCAGCAGGATGATCCATCGCTGGTTGCGCAGAATCTCGATTCGTTCCGAGATGTGCATCGCGTGCTCGCCCAGGGCGACGTGGTCGGCATCTTCCCTGAGGGCATCTCGCACTCGGCTTCACGACTCGCGCCGCTCAAGACGGGCGCGGCCCGCATTGCGATCGGCGCCGCGCAGCAGCTCGGTCAGTCGTTCCCGATCATCGCCGTCGGGCTGGTGTTTCGCGATCGCGATGCGTTCCGCTCCGAGGCGCACGTGATCATCGGCGAGACCTTCGATTGGTCCGACCTCCCGCTCGATACCGCGCACCGCGGTGCCGTGCGCGTGCTCACCGATCGCATCGAGCAGGCGATGCGGCGGGTGTCGGTGAACCTCGAGGCCTGGGAAGACGAACCGCTCGTGCGCACCGCCGAGGGTGTGTGGCGCGCCGAGTTCGGCGCCGACGAAGATCCTGCCGCCGAGGTGGAACGCCTGCGCGTGACCGCTGAAGCACTGCAACTGCTGCGCGCGAGTCACGCCGCCGGTGCCGCCGGCGCGCCGCAGCCCGCCGACTGGCAGGCGACCGCCAACGCGCTGCGCGAGCACGCGCGCGCGCTCCGGCGCTACGGACTCGCGCCCACCGATCTCACCGCGCACATCACGACTGCCCAGGCCGCGTCGTGGTTGCTGCGTCGCCTACCGCTCGTGCCGCTGCTGCCCATCTCTGCGCTCGGCGCGGTGTTCTTCTGGGTGCCCAAGCAGGTGTCGGTCATCGGTGCGAACTGGACCGCCGCGCGCGAAGGCGATGACACGGTGGTCACACACCGCGTGCTCGTGGGCGCGGTGGCGTTCCCCATCTGGGCGCTCGTCACCTCAATCGCGATCGGGTGGCAGTTCGGCTTCGCGGCCGGCGTGCTCAGCGCGATCGTGCAGCCCGTGTGGGCGTTTGCCGCCCTCGCCGTGGGCGAGCGACGCCAGGCAATGTGGACCGCGATTCGTCGCTATCTCCTGCGCCGCGTCCTCGGCGATGCGCTAGAGCCGCTGCGCGAGCGGCAGCGCGCACTCGCGGCGCAGCTCAAGGCGTTGCTCGCCGTCAGCGAAACGATGCCCCGTCCAGCCCCGGTGGCACTGGACGACCCAGCGCCGTAAGCGCACTCGGGAACACGTCCGTGGTGCGCCGCGGCGCGGCGCGCACGGCGCGTGACAGCAGGAGCGGCACGAGCATCTGGTCGCGGTGCAGCGCGCCGTGTCCGCTGCGGTGAAGGATCGGCTCCCAGCGCGCGCGCAGGTCCCAGCCCGGTGTTGCGGAGACGATGAGGTCACCCGCACGCTCAGCGGTGGCAATGGCGAGTATCTGCGTCAGCGCGTCGGGATACGCGTGGTTGATGGTGCGCGCCCAGGCGTCATCGTCGCTAAGACCGACGAGATCCTCGCCGAGCTGCAGCGGATCGCCACTCTCTCGGCGGTAATGCAGCAGACCGTCACCATCGCGCAGCACGCGCGCCGTTCCGCGGCCGCGCGCGTGCACTTCGCATTGCGCGCCGCCGAGCGGAAGCAGCACGAGGTCCACCGACTCGCGTGCGAGCAACAGCTCGAGCAGCGGCGTCCAACGTGCTCTGAGCGCAGCCCAGCCGGGCGGCGCGCGGTGCTCGAGCTCCACGTACAAGTGCGCCATCGCATTGCCGCTCACCATCACCGCCACGTCGCGTCCGCCAAAGACCCACGGATGCGCGCGCACGCTGAATCCCCACGACGCCACCAAGCCGGCGAGATCCTCGTGTGTGTGCACGTCCTGATGCCCGTGATCCGAGACGACCCAGATCTCGAGCTCACCGTCGTGCAGCCCCCGCGCGGCATCGTCCTGCAGCTGCGCGACGGTACCGTCCACCGTGCGCAGTGCGTCGAGCACTGCGTGCGATGCCTGCCCGTACTGGTGCGAGCGCTTGTCCACGCCCGGATGCGCGAGGAACGCGACGCGCGGACGCTGTGCACGAATGCGGCGGCAGAACTCCTCGCCGAGCCAACGGTCAAACCGCGCCCAGCCCTCGCGGTCGCCGCGGAAGTGCGTCCACGCCATACGAGCACCGAACGCCCAACCCTGGCCGATGCGTTGGTGCGCGTTGAGCCCGCGGCCCACATAGGTGAACGCACCGAGTGAGCGGGGCTCGTGCTCAAACAGCGTGCGGAAGTCGGTCGTGAGGTCGCCATCGGCGCGCATTCCGCCAATGCCCACGTAGCTCCGCGCGTGCGCCGGCCAGATCGTCGCGCGGCGGGAGCGGTCGTACCATCGGAGGCCCGGCAGGCCCGCGCGCCCGGGGTGCAGCCCGAGGAGGAACGGCGTGTACGCGCTGCCCGTCACCGAGGGAAACACACTGGTGACCGTGTGCGCGCTCCCCGTGCGGCGCAGGGCGTCGAGTGCGGGCAGATGGCCGCCATCCATCGCCCCGTATAGGGTGTCTGGGCGGGCGCCGTCGGCGACGATGATGCAGAGCGTCACGCGTGAACGTAAACTTCAAGCCCGATGCCATCCAAACGGAAAGCGAAGAAGCCAGCGCCCGCCGCCAAGACGAACGGCGCGCGCGCGAAGGCCGCCAAGCCCGCGCGCACCGCCTCCGGTGCCCGCGCCAACGCCGCGCGGCTCGCGGCCGCCGAACAAGACGCCATCGCCGGACTCAAGGCGCGAATGGACGAGGGCTTCCGCGCCTCCGGCCAGTTTGCGGTCGTCAAGGACGAGATGCTGCCGCGCGCCGCGACGGACGACTCGATCGGCGATTTCAGTTGGGCGCTCACGGAAGACCAACGCCTGCTGCAGTCCGGCGGACCGCGCAGCGACTTCCGTTCGACCGATCCCTGGCGCGTGATGCGCATTACCTCGGAGTTCATCGAAGGCTTCGACAAGCTCGCTGCCATCGAGAAGGGCGTCTCCATCTTTGGCTCGGCGCGCACGCATCCCGACGACCCACAGTATCTCGCCGCTGTTGAAACGGCGCGCCTCCTCGGTGCGCAGGGCTTCAGCATCCTCACCGGCGCGGGTCCCGGCATTATGGAGGCGGCCAACAAGGGCGCCAAGCTCGCCGGCGCGCCGTCGTACGGCTGCAACATCGAGCTGCCGTTCGAACAGGGTGCGAATCCCTACGTGGACACGCTCGTGAGCTTCCGCTACTTCGCCGTGCGGAAGACGATGTTCATCAAGTACTCGAGCGCGTTCATCATCTTCCCCGGCGGCTTCGGCACCTTCGACGAGTTGTTCGAGGCGCTCACGCTGATCCAGACGGGGAAGATCTCACAGTTTCCCGTCGTGCTCTTTGGCACGCACTACTGGGCGGGGCTGGTGCGCTGGATTCGCTCGCGCGTGCTGGCTGAGCGCAAGATCTCGCCAGGCGATATGGACCTGATGGTCGTGACGGACGATCCGCAGGAAGCCGCGCGCGTGGTGGCCGAGGCGTATCAGTTGCAGCTCAAAACCGCGATGCGGCGGGCGCGCGCCGATGACGCGTCGCCTGCTCGTAGCTGAAGCCGAGTCGAATCAACGTTCCCTCGCTCCACATTCGCCCGTAGAACGTGATGCCGGCGGGGAGCGTGCCGCCGCGCGTGTAGCCCATCGGGACGGTGAGCGCGGGATAACCGGTCAGCGGCGAGAAGAGCTGTGAGTTGTCGCCGTGCGGCGTGTTCAGATCGCCGATCAACCGCGGCACGTTGCTCCACGTGGGGTAAACGAGCGCGTCGAGCCGCAGCGAGTCCATCAGCGCGTTGACTGCCGTGCGCAGGGAGTCGCGCACCTTGGCGCGGTCGCGGCAGCCGGGAATCGAGTCCGGCGGTTCCGTCACGGCCGCGGCCTGCTGCAGGCGTAGTTGCACGCTCGGATGGAACGCGCCGCTGCGCAGCACCTCGGCCACGGTCTTCACCGGCGCCCCCTCACCGCGCGCCGCGAAGTAGCCTTCGAGATCGGCGCGGAACCGGTTGCAGCCGCGGGCTAGACGGAGAATCGAATCGAGCCCCGGTACCATCGCCGAGTCAATCACCGTCGCACCCGCTCGGCGTAGGTCGCCCAGCGCCGCGCCAAACACTTGAGCGACTTCGGGATCGAGCGTGGGACGGTCGTAGGCCTGGCGCAGCACGCCGATGCGCGCACCGTGCAATGCATCGCGCTGCAGGAAGCGCCGGTAGTCCGTCTCACGATGTCCGCGGCTCTCAGCGGTCACGGGATCGTCAGGATCTTCACCGGCAATGACCTGAAGGATCTCGACGGCATCGGTCATCGTGCGCGCCATCGGGCCGGCGATGTCGGCCTCGTTGTTGAGTGGCACCACACCGGCGCGCGACGTGAGGCCCATCGTCGAGCGAATGCCAACGAGCGCTTGATGCGCCGACGGGCCGCGGATGGAGTTGCCGGTGTCGGTGCCAAGTCCGGCGGCGCCGAGGTTGGCGGCCACGGCGGCGGCCGTGCCGCCACTCGAGCCCGCCGTCACGCGATCGAGCGCGTAGGGATTCTTGGTGTAGCCGGGCAGGATCGAGCTCACCGTTTCGTACGGCGTGAACGCCCACTCGGCGAGGTTGGACTTGCCGAGGATGACGGCACCGGCGGCGCGGATGCGGGCGACTTGCGTGGCATCGCGGCGCGGAATCCAGCCCTTGAGTGCCAGCGAGCCCGCGGTGGTCTGCAGGTCGTGCGTCTCGAAGTTGTCCTTCACGATCATCGGGATGCAGTGCAGGGCGCCCAGCGCGCCGCCACGCTGTTGCACGCGGTCGAGTGAGTCGGCCGTGGCGAGCGCGGCGGGATTCAGCACGACCATCGAGTTCAGCGCGGGCCCGCGGCGGTCGAGCGCATCAATGCGATCGAGGTAGCGCTGGACGAGTGCGCGGCAGGTGAACTGCTCGGTGCGCAGGGCCAAGCGAATCTCGCCGATGGAGATCTCCTCGACGGAGAAATCACGGGGCGGCGCGGCGCGCCGCTGTGCGTCGAGCGGCGTGGCCAGGAGCGGGGCGCTGAGCGCCGCGCAGAGGAGCGGGAGCGTCCACGAGCGTGTCGGCATCCTGCAATTCTACGGCTATCTTTCCTTCCGCACGAATCACCCTGGGCCCGCGAGCGGGCGGAGACGAACGAGATGGCTGCAAAGAAGGACAGCGATCGCGCGCGCGGAGGCTTCAAGGCCTCGCGCCACGGCGACGGCAAGGCCAAGCGCGCGAGCGCCGCGGGCAACAAGTCCGCGCAGAAGAAGGCCGCCGAGCAGCGCGAGGCCAAGAGCGCCAAGGTGCAGACGAAGGCGGCGAGCCCGTTCCTGCGCGGCCGCAAGATTGACCCGCGCAAGATTGATGGCACCGAGTCGGTGGTGCAGCTCGTCGAGGGCTGCTTTCAGTCGTACAACTCCGGTCGCCTGCGCGAGGCCTGCCAACTCTTCGTCGAGAAGATGCTCGACCCCACGTGCACGGTGGGCCTCACGCTCACGGGTGCGCTGACGCCCGCGGGGCTCGGGATGTCGAGCATCATCCCGCTCATCGAGGCGGGCTTTGTGGACTGGATCATCTCGACGGGCGCGAACCTGTACCACGACACGCACTTCGGGCTCGGGCTCTCGATGCACCGCGGCGATCCGCAGACGTCGGACACGGTGCTGCGTGAGGAAGGCGTGGTGCGCATCTACGACGTGTTCTTCGATTACGATGTGCTGCTCAGCACCGATGCGTTCTTCCGCAAGATCATTCGCGCGCCGGAGTTCCAGCGGTCAATGTCGAGCGCGGAGTTCCACTACCTCTGCGGCAAGTATCTCGTGGAGCGCGAGAAGGTGCTGGGCATTCCGCAGAAGTCGCTGCTCGCCGCGGCGTACCGCTGCGGCGTGCCGATTTACACGTCGAGCCCGGGCGACTCGAGCATCGGGATGAACGTCGCGGCGCTCGCGCTCGAGGGCGGCGGCTGCGTGATTGATCCGAACAAGGATGTGAACGAGACGGCGAGCATCGTGCTCAATGCCAAGCGGCACGGCGCGAGTGCGATCTGCATTATGGGCGGCGGCTCGCCCAAGAACTTCGCGTTGCAGACCGAGCCGCAGATCCAGGAAGTGCTCGGCATTGATGAGCGTGGGCACGACTACTTCCTGCAGGTGACGGATGCGCGTCCCGACACGGGCGGGCTCTCGGGCGCGACGCCGGCGGAGGCGGTGAGCTGGGGGAAGATTGACCCTGACAAGCTGCCGGATGCGGTGGTGTGCTATCTCGATTCGACGATCGCCCTGCCGGTGCTGACGTCGTATGCGTTGGCGAAGCGGAAGCCGCGGAAGCTCAAGCGGCTGTTTGAGAAGCGTTCGGCGCTTATGGCGAAGTTGCTTGAGGAGTTTCGCGCGGCGAATCACTGAGATCTCGTGTAACTGCGTGCGGGGCGGAGGGCGATCCGCACGACGCTCGGGGCCCTACGTGCGCGGCAGTCGCCGCGCGACGTGGGGCCCCTTGCTGTCGCGCGGATCGCCTCACGCAAGCTCGACTTCTCTGTGCGACCTCGTGATCGCGCGCGACTCCTCGGGTGGGGTGAGCTGGGTGGCGGGACGAGTTGCTCGTTCTTGCTAGCGCTGCGTCAGCTGGAAGCCGAAGGGGATCTCGACGAGTTGCGGGACCTTCTGGCGGCCGACGCGGGCGGGGGCGAAGCGGAGGCGCGGGAGCACGGCACGCACGGCCTCGGTGAAGGCGGGGTGTGTGGCGTCGAGGACTTCGACCGTGCTCAGCTCGACGCGGCCGTCGGCGTTCACGACGAAGCGCAGGCGCGCGCCGCCTTCGAGGCGCTGGGCCTTGAGCATCTCCGGGTAGCGGGGCAGCGGCGAATGCGGGAGCAGACGCGCGGCGACGTCTACCGACTCGGCGCCATACACACCCGTGCCGATGGGTGAGCCGCTTGGGTCGCCGGTGCTCGGCGTGCCGCAGGGCTCCGGATAGAGCACGGGATCGCCGGCTTCGCTCACGACGGGGAGACTGCTCGGAACGTCGGTGGGCGCAACGACCGGCGGAACATCCACCGGCACCGTTTCAGTGATGGTCGGTGTGGTCGGCGCGGGACGCTCGGGTGTGCGCGGGCGAGCGCGCGGCTCGCTCTGCTGCGGCTTCGAGACGGGCGCCGTGAGCGGCACGACGAACGACTGGCGCGGCGTCTCGGTGACGGGGCGCGTGGCGGTGGCGATGATCGCGGCGGTGATGAGCGCGCCGTGCACGATCACACTGACTGCGGTGCCCTGGCTGCCTTCGTGGCGAGCGGGACGTGAAGCCAGCAACTGGGTAAACATTGCGCCTCCCGTGTTGTGGGTCCTGCGAGAGGGTACCCGTGGGAGGTTGCGGCGGGATGTGGAAACAGATGACGAGATAATGAAGTGCGGGTGAGGAGTGGGTGACGGGAATTTGGCGGTTGGGCGGCAATTCCTATTGACAATATCGGGATTGCTTTCTACCCTTATGCCCTAGTTGAGAATTACTCTCAACTATGTCATAACCCCGTGACATTCCTATGACTCGCAAGATCCTCCCGCTCGCCCTCCTAGCCCTCTCGGCCTGTGCCTCGGACGACGTCATTGGACCCGGCGCGCTCCCACGCCAAGGCTCCTTTACCTTAGATGCCCGCAGCGCTTGGGTTTACGTGTCCCTCGCCGATTCCGCGATCGTCACCCCATCGCCCTCGGCAAACGAAAGCGCCAACTGGGACATCGCTTTCTTCGCTACCAACGTCACGCTCAACGGCGGAGCCGCAGGGCCCGGCGGCGTGAGCGGCGCCTGCCTCTGCCAGAACGCCGCGGCCACCAACAACGAAGTCCTCGCGATGACGCCAACCAGCGAGCTGCCGGACTTCGAGGCCGTCACCACCACGCCCGCCGGCACCACATTTACCACGGACGCCCTCACGCCGGCCGTGAGCGGTTGGTTCACCGGCACCGGCGCCGCGGCTGTTGCCGACACCGCCAAGCACTGGCTCGTGCGGCTCGCCGACTCCACCGCGTATGCGCTCGTGCGCGTCAAGCAGATCACCGCGCCCTCGGCGACCAACGCAGGCAGCGTGACGCTCGAGTATCGCCTGCAGGCCAACAGCGCGGCGGCGCTGGGTGCGGCGCAAACGCTCGTCGTGGATCTCGCCACCGGTGCCAAGCGCGTGGATCTCAACACCGGCGCACTCTCCACCGACGCCGCGGCCTGGGATCTCCTGCTCGATGGCTTCACGATTCGCGTGAACAGCGGCATCACCGGCATCGGCAAGGCCGCTGCCGCGGTCGGCACGGGTGAGTTCGGCACTGCGACCACGGCGGTCACCGCCGCCAACGCGTACCGCCAGGATGCGTACGCCGGCATCTTCGGCACGAGCCGCTACTACCGCTACAACCTCGCCGGCGACAACCGCATCTCGCCGACCTTCGACGTGTATCTGATCCGTCGTGGCGCGACCACCTACAAGCTGCAGGTCATCGGCTACTACAGCGAGACCGGTGTGGCGCGCTTCATCACCTTCCGCTGGGCGCGCCTCGACTGATGCGCGCACGCGTGGCAGCGCTCGCGCTCGCCTGCCTCGTCGCGCCCGCGGCGGCGCAGGCGCAGGCGAGCGTCGTGGTGAGTGCGCGGGTGCGCTCGAGTGCTGACGGCTCGGGCATCGAGAACGCGCAGCTGCGTCTTGTGGGCCCCGACACCGTGCTCGTGCGCAGCGCGAGCGGCGGTGCGACCGCACCGCGCCGCCTGCGTCCGGGACGCTATACGCTGGCGGTGCGTGCGGTGGGCTACGTGGCCCAGACGCGCGCGCTGGATCTCTCGGCCGATGCCACACTCGACGTCGCACTGGTGCCGGCGCCGCTCGCACTCGACCAAGTCGTCGTCACCGCAGCGCGGCGCGAACAGCGACTCGGCGACGCCGTCACCACGGTCGAAGTCGTGAACCGCGCGGATCTCGAGCGCACCGGCGCCGCCGATCTCTCCGCGGTGCTCATTGAACACACGGGCATCGAGCTCCAGGGCGGAATGCCCTCCGGTGCCGGCGTGATGCTGCAGGGCATCGGATCCGAGCGCGTGTTGGTGCTGCTCGACGGACAGCCGCTCGCGGGCCGTCTCGCCGGCACCTTCGACATCGCCCGCATTCCAATTGCGATGGTCGAGCGCGTCGAGGTCGTGAAGGGCGCGCAGTCCACGCTCTACGGCACCGAGGCGATGGGCGGCGTGGTCAACATCATCACGCGGCCGCCCGCACCCAACGAGGGAATGCTCTCGGGCTCTGCCACCGCCACTGCGGGAATGCAGGGACGACTCGACGGCAGCGCGCGTGTCGCCCTCGCGCGCGGTGCGTGGTCTGCGGCTGGTGACGTCGGACGGCGCGGCGTGCAATCGGCGCCCGGCGTGGGCGCGAACGACGGCGCACTGGCCGCCCGCGTGGACGGCGCGCTCAAGCTGCGCTGGAGCCCCGACTCCGCACGCGCCGCGGAACTGAGCCTGCTCGCGCTGGACGAACGCCAGCGCTGGCGCTCCACCGGCGGTCTCTACTCGTTCAGCGACAACCAGCAGCTCAACGCGCGCATCGGTGGCTCGTGGCGCATCGGGCGGCATCGCTTTGCACCCGGACTCTCGCTGTCACATCAGGACCACCTCGCGCGCGCGAGCGCCTTCACGCTGCCCATCGCGGGCGATACCGGCCAGCGCCAGATCCAACGCATCGTGCAGGGCGAGTTGATCTACGCCGCGGCGCTTTCGCCGCGCGTGGCGGTGGATGGCGGCGTGCAGGTCCGCGTGGATGAGATCGAAGCCGCGCGCGTGCCCGGTGGCCTGCGCTCGCACACCTCGCTGGAGCCCTTCCTGCAGTTCGATGTCGCGCCGACTTCGCGCGTCTCGATCGTGCCCGGCGTGCGCGTGACGCACAGCAACATCTGGGGCACGCAGGTCATTCCGCGACTCGCGGCGCGGGCGCGCGTGGGGGAGCGCCTCACCCTGCGCGCCTCGCTGGGCGACGGATTCCGCGCGCCGGACTTCAAGGAACTCTATCTCTTCTTCCAGAACACCAGCGCCGGCTACGCCGTGGTGGGCAACACCGACCTGCGGCCCGAGCGCTCGCGCAGCGCGATGCTGGGCGCCGAGTGGGCGACGCCGGGCGGGTTTGTGCGCGCTCAGACGTTTCACAACGGCTTCAAGGGCTTCATCGAGACGCAGATCATTTCGGAGCCCGATGCGCCGCCGGTCTACGAGTACCAGAACCGCGACAACGGCTACACGCGCGGACTCGAACTGGAGACGGGCACGAACCTCGTGCCCTCGGGTCGCCTGCGCGGCGAGCTGGGCTGGTCGTACCTCGAGACGCGGGACCGCGCCACCGACCGCGCCCTGCTCGGCCGCCCGCAACACTCGGCGCGCGGCACGCTCCAGATGGCCTTGCCGTTTGCGCTGCGCACCAGCGTGACGGCTCTGCACACCGGACGCACGGCGATGCGCCGCGACAACACAACAGGTGCCATCAACGCCTGGCGCGATGCCTTCACCCGCGTGGACCTGCGCATCGCGCGTCCGTTGCCCGCGCGCGGACTCGAGTGGGTGCTCGGTGCCGACAACCTGTTCGATGCACGTCCTGCTGCCTGGGCCGGATTCACCGGCCGCCACATCTACACCTCTCTGACGCTCGCACTCCAATGATCCGACAGCTCGCAACCGCTCTTCTGTTCGCCTCGCCGCTCGTGGCCCAGTCGCCTGCCAAGGTCGGCACGGTGGTCGTCGCCCACGGCGGTGATTCCGTCTGGAACGCGGGCGTGATCGAGGCCGCGCGCGCGGCGCGCACCGGCGGGCCGGTGGAGGTGTCGTTCCTGATGGGACGCGGCGCCAGCGAGACGCGCTTTCAGGATGTCGTCGCGCGCTTGGAGCGTGCGGGCGTCGAGCGCATCGTCGTGGTGCCGATGCTCGTCTCGAGCCACAGCGGCCACTACGAGCAGATCCGCTACCTCGTCGGGCTCACGGCGTCGCTCGACGAAACGATGCAGCATCACCTGCATCACGCCGGCATCGAGCGTCCGCGCACCGCGCTGCCGCTGCACCTCACGCCGGCGCTGGATAACTCCGTCGATCTCGCGCGCATTCTGGCCGATCGGGCCCGCACGATGCTCGCCGCCACCGGCGACCGCGCCGACCAGCGCGCGCTGCTCATCGTCGGCCACGGCCCGAACTCGGCCGAGGACTACGCAATGTGGATGGCGAACCTGCGGCCCGTGGTGGACAGCGTGAGGCAGTGGACGGGGTTTCGCGATGTGCGCATCGAACTCGTGCGCGACGATGCGCCGGCCCCGGTGCGCGCCGAGGGTGTGCTGCGCACGCGCGAACTGATCGAGATGCAGCGGGCCATCACTGGCCGCGACGTGCTGGTGGTGCCGGTGCTCGTGTCGAAGGGGTCGGTGAGCCGCGACAAGCTGCCGCGCGATATCGCCGGCACGGCGTCCATCTACACGGGTGTGCCGCTGTTGCCTCACGCGGAGATGGCACGCTGGATCGAGCGTCGCGTGAGCACGGCGGCCACGGCGACGGCGAACGCGGCCAACTCGGGTGCCCGCGGCCAATCGAGCCCGAGCAGCACGGCCGCGAACGTCATTGCGACGCCGGTACCCAACAGCCACTGAAGGCCGCGGCGCGTGCCTGCGCCGGCGGCAATCAGCGCGAGCGGGGCCAGCAGCAAAAGCGTCGTGGCCGCATCGAGCGCGCGTTTGGCTGCGTGCGAGAGCGATCCCTGCCACATCACCACAGCCCAGCCGGCCCCCAGTGACGGCCGCGCGGCGCAGATGCGCTCCGCCGCGTCGCGCACACAGACGCGCCCCGCATCGTTGGTGGTGATCTCGAGCGCGAGCGTGTCGTTGGCGGTCCAGCGTGCGAGATAGTTCGCGAAGCGCAGGTCGGGATGATCGAGTCGCATATCCGTTGCGACAATCCGCGGACGTACGACGAGATCGTCGCCCTCGCCGCCGATCATCAGGACCTCGCGCTGGATGTCATCCATCACCACGTAGAACGCGGTGAGTGAGGGCGTGGGTTGGCCGCGGCGCAGGCGCAGCGCCACCGGCCCGCCGCGCTCCAGGGCGCTGCGCACGGGCGCCGTCTCGCGCATCCGCCCAATCGGCGTGCGGATCCCGTTCACCTCGGCGCCAAGCAGCGCGCCGTTCCAGCGCGCGTAGTACGGCCGACGCGGCACCCACTGCGCGTAGTACTCACCGTCCGTACTCACCGGGCGGTAGAGCCACCCCGTGATTGCCACGCCCAGCACGGGCAGCGCCGCCGCTGCGATCAACACCGCCCGGGCCCGCGCGAGGATCGCGTAGCGCAGCGCGAGATAGAAGACCGCGCCCACACCGACACCCAGCCCGTTGACGATGACATCGCGCGCCGAGGCGTGGCGGCCGGGCACGAACCACTGCGCGAGCTCGATGCTCGCCGAGAGCAGGAGTCCGATGCCGATTCCCAGCACGACGGAGAACCCGCGCCGCGCGAGGTACACGCCCGCCGGCATAAACATCAGCACGTTGCGCACGAGATCCGCACCGCCGACCTCGCCACAGAGCAGGCAGCCGCCCGACATTCGCGGCGACCAACCACTCACGGGCGTCAGCGTGAGCGCGCCGACCAACACGCCCCACGCGACGAAGGCCGCGAGCTCGAGCCAGCGCGCGGCCCGAGACCTCGCGGCGTCCGGAGCAGTCACACCTAGGCGAGCATACCGGCGATGCTCGCGCTCGTGAACGCGGCGAGGTTGCCGGCAATCATCGCGCGCAGGCCGAGGCCCGCGATGTCGGGTTTACGCTCGGGCGCGAGTCCGCCGATGCCACCGATCTGAATCGCGATCGAGCTGAAGTTCGCGAAGCCGAGCAGCGCATAGGTCGCGATCACCGCCGAGCGCGGGTCGAGCGCTTGGCCGGCGCTCAAGTCGGCGCCGAGCTGCGCGTACGCCACGAACTCATTGAGCGTCGCCTTGATGCCGATGAGCGAGCCCACATACGCCGTGTCCTGCCACGGCACGCCCATCACCCAGGCCAGCGGGCGCAGCAGCGCGCCGAGGATGCTCTGCAGCGACAGGCCGTCGAGGCCCACGAGACCGCCGGCGAAGCCGAGCAACGCGTTGATCAACGCGACCAGCGCCACGAACGCCATCAGCATTGCCGCCACATTGATGGCCAGCTGCACACCCTGCGCCGCGCCGTTGGCCGCGGCCTCGATGGCACCGCTCTCGCCGCTGTGCCCGCCGATCTGGAAGATGCGCTTGCGGGCCGGAATCGGTTCGGCGTCGCGCATCGCGGCTTCGGCTTCGCGCAGGCCGGTTGCGTGTGCGCGCGCCTCGTCGGTCTCCGGCAGGATGATCTTGGAGAGCACGAGACCGGCGGGCGCGTTCATCACGCTGGCGGCGAGCAGGTGCGCCGCAATGCCGGGGAACCAACCCGAGAGCATTCCCACGTAGGCTGCGAGCACGCCACCGGCCACCGTGGCGAAGCCGCCCACCATCACCGTGTTGAGCTCGCTCTTCGACATTGACTTCACGAACGGCTTGATGAGCAGCGGCGCTTCCGTTTGCCCGAGGAAGATGTTGCCCGAGGCGCTCAGCGTTTCCGGCCCCGAGGTCTTGAGCGTCTTCTGCATCACGAACGCCAGCCCCTTCACGATCATCTGCATCACGCCGAGGTAGTAGAGCACCGACATCAGCGCGGAGAAGAAGATGATGGTCGGCAGCACGTTGAACGCGAAGTACGCGCCCGTCTGCGCGACGTAGCTCGCCCCTTCCACCGCCGATCCATCCGCGTTGGCCACCGGCACCGACGACTGCACGAGGTTGCCGAAGACGAAGCGTGCGCCCTGCTCCTGAAAGCCCAGCAGGCGCGTGATGAGGTCGCCGACGTACGTGAACAGTTGGCGTCCCGCCTCGGTCTTGAGCACGAGGATGCCGAACAGCGCCTGCAAGCCGAGTCCTGCGCCGACGAGCCGCCAGTCAATGCGCTTGCGGTCGTACGAGATGAGCACCGCGATGCCGAGCATCGTCGCGATGCCCACGAGTCCCATCGCGCGCTCGGCCAGCGGGGTGTTCAGGCCTTCGCGTGCGGCGGCGAGGCGTTCGGCAGCAGACTGCGCCTGCAGGAACAGCGACGTGGGCACG
Source organism: uncultured Gemmatimonas sp. (assembly GCA_964414995.1). GTDB lineage: Bacteria > Gemmatimonadota > Gemmatimonadetes > Gemmatimonadales > Gemmatimonadaceae > Pseudogemmatithrix. The sequence continues at coordinate 76,032 of CAYPYY010000002.1, read as the reverse complement.
AGCGACATCAGGTCTCCGAGGTGCGGGGGGCGCCAAGGACGCGGTTAAGTCCGACCAATGCACTGCACAGGGCACCAAAAGCTAGTCCAAGGAGGACGACGTTGCGAAGCGCACCGGCGTAGCCGAGTTGGGTGACATCCACGAAGAAGTAGGGATAGCTGCCCGTGAACGCGCCGCGCAGCATCAGGTAGAGCGCGTAGCCCACGAAGTACGTGCTCCACCACGGGATCTGCCGCAGGGTGATGGATCCACGCGGCACGAGGCGAGACCACGCCCACACGAACCCGATCGGCAGCACCGCGTGCAGCATCCGATCCACGACGAGGTCAATGCCGTCAATCTGGATGGAGGCGGCGAGCAGCGCGTAGTACACGACGCCGACAATGATGATGGACGCCGCGGCGCAGGTGGCGACGCCGGGTCGGCGCAGGAAGACGGCGAGCCGGTGCTCGGAGCCAACCGAGTGCGCAAGCAAAATGGCGGCGCAGAGCACGTTGGTGATCAGCGTGAAGTAGGTCGCGTAGTCGTTGCCCAGGCCCAAGAGCGCGGCGCCCCAGCTTCCGCTGCGCGCGAGCCCAGACTGGATTGTGGTGACGACGTGGGTGGCGAGCGTCGCCCAGGCCAGCGTGGTGAGGAGGACGAGCAGTTGGAAGGGCATTCGATGGACTCCACTCGAGACGGGGCCGCGGTAGCTGGCGGCAGTTCGGCAGATAAGATGCAACGCGTCGAGCACGCGTGCCGAGCCGCGGCGGTCCCAGTGGCCAACTCCTCGCGCGCGCCGCATCGTTAGCGCGTACGCAACGCGTGCCTCGCCCCCAACCCGGCCGTCCCAATGGATCTCGGCATCCTCGCGCTCAACTTCGGGTACGCCATCCTCGGCGTGGCCCTGATGTGGATCGCCTACCGCGTGTTCGACCACCTCACGCCGCAGGTGGATTTTCCGGAGGAGCTCCGCAAGGGCAACATTGCCGTCGCGATCTTCATCGGCTCGCTGTTCATCGCGATCGCGATGGTGGTGGGCCACGCGCTCAACTAGCGCTGTGCTGCGCCGCGGTACGAGCACGCAGGTCGCGACACTGGGACGCGTCCGTCTGGCGCGCGCGGCGATGCTCGCTGCACTCGTGGGCTCGGCGAGCATCGCCGAGGCGCAGACCGACAGCACCGCGCCACGCTCCGCCGTCGCACGCCGCGCCGCCCAGCGCGACCAAGCGCGCTTTGACGAAACCTTCCGCCGCTACAGCAAGCGCTACTTCGGCGCGGCGTTCGACTGGCGCTGGTTCAAGGCGCAGGGGATGGCCGAGAGCAACCTCACGCCGGATGCGACGAGCCAGGTGGGCGCGCGCGGCATAATGCAGCTGATGCCGAGCACCTACGCGCAGATCCGCTCGCGACGGCCGGAGTTCGGCGAGATCACGGATCCCGAGTGGAACATCGCGGCGGGGATAATGCACAACCGCTATCTGTGGCGGCTCTGGGACGGTCGCGCGCCGGAGCCGGACCGGATGCGCTTTATGTTCGGCAGCTACAACGCGGGGCAGGGGACGATCGGCCGCGCGCTGGATTCCGCGCGCACGATCGAGCCGGCGCAGCCGGGTTGGCTCCACGTCGAGCAGGTTGCGCCGCGCGTGCCGCGTTGGCGGTATCGCGAGACCCTCGGGTACGTCCGGACGATCGACTCCAACTACGTGCGCCTGCGGCGCCAGCGCTAGACGAAGCGCACGGACTTCCGCATCGGAAGCTCGCGGATGCGCGTGCCGGTGGCGGCGAAGATGGCGTTGGCCAGCGCCGGTGCCGCGGGCGGCACGGGCGGTTCACCGATGCCGCGCAGATGCGGCGAGTTCTCGAGGCCACGCACGGTGATGCTCGGCGTCTGACTGAGCCGCAGGCCCTCGTACTGATGGAAGTTCGTCTGTTCGACGCCGCCGTTGCGGTACGTGAGTTCGCCGTACATCGCGTGCCCGAGTCCCCAGATCACGGCGCCCTGCACCTGGTTCTCGAAGTTCACGGGGTCGAGCACGCGGCCAACGTCGGCCGCCACAAACACGCGGTCAATCGTGATGCCGTTCGGCGTGTTCGTCACCTCGACGACCTCGGCGCAGGGCACGCCGAAGGACAGCGTGAAGGCCACGCCGCGCCCGCGTCCCGCTGCCAGCGGCGTGCCCCAGTCGCTCATCTCGCCGACGGATTCGAGCACGGCACGGGCCACGGGGTCGTTGCAGAGCCGGATCCGTTCGGCGAGCGGATCCGCGCCGGCCGCGTGGATGAGTTCGTCGAGCAGCGATTCGTGCAGGAAGCCGTTGTACGATGCGCCCACCGAGCGCCAGGAGCTCACTGCCACCAGTTCAGGCGCGCGGTACGCCGTCACACGGTAGTTCGGAATGCCGTACGGCTGGTCGAACGCGCCCCGCACGAGCATCGGGTCCGGGCCGGCAACAAGCTGGTTGACGCGCGCGGCCTGCGACTGCACCACCGAGATGGACGCCACCTTCAGGTCGAACGCGTGGACCTGGCCGTCGCGCACCGCGCCGCGCCCACGGCCAATCGCCATCGGCCGCGGAAAGTCGTGCGCGAAGTCCTCTTCGCGCGTCCACGTCATCTTGATCGGCACATCGGGATGCGCCATCGCCAGCTCGGCCGCCTGCACAATGAAGTCCACCTCGAGCCGCCGGCCGAAGCTGCCGCCGCTCATCAGTTCGTGCAGCCGGATCTGCGAGGCATCCAGGCCAACAACCTTCGCGACGACATTCACTGCGAAGAGCGGCACCTGCGTGCCAGTCCAGATCTCCAGCGTGTCACCGCGACGCAGCGCCGTGGCATTCATCGGCTCGAGCGGTGCGTGCGCGAGGAACGGCACGCGATACTCGGCGTCCACCGCCGGAGTGCCGGCGGCTAACACGTCGTCCACGTCGCCATCGTTGCGGAGTCGCGAGTCGCGGTGCTCGTCGGTGAACGAGGACGCGATGCCTGCCGCGATCTCCGCAGTGGTCGCCGGCGCGGCGACGTCGCTCCACGTGATGTCCAGCAGCGCGGCGGCACGAAACGCGCGCCACGTGTTGTCGGCGATCACGCCCACGCCACCCGTGATGGGCACCACCTTGATGACGCCGCGTGCGGCCTGCGCGGCCGCGGCATCGAAGCGCACGACCGTGCCGCCGTGCCGCGGATGCGCGCGCACGGTGGCGTACAGCATTCCGGGCAGTCGCAGGTCAATGCCGTACACGGACGCGCCCGTGGACTTGGCGACGATATCCGCGCGTTGCATCGGCTTGCCGAGCAGGCGCCAGTGTGCGGGATCCTTGAGTGCGATGTCACCTCGCGCGCGCTGCGTGGCGGCGGCTGCCGCGAGCGCCACATACGGCAGGCGCCGACCATCGGGCGTGATCACCGCGCCGCCTTCCGTGCGAAGGTCCTCGAGCGCAACGCCCGTCTCCTCGGCGGCGGCCTGCAGCAGCATTCGCCGCGCGGTCGCGCCGGCGCGGCGCAGCTTGTCGAACGAATCCGGCACGGTGGTGGACCCGCCGGTGATCTGGCTGCCCAGCATCTTGCTGTAGGCATCCGTCACGCCGCGCACGGCGCGCCGCAGCGCGCCATCGTCGAGCGAGGCCACGGGCAAGAGCTCGTTGAACGCGATGCCGTTGTAATAGACGCGGCTGGGCGGTGCGGCCTCGATCCGGAACTCGCCCCACGCGAGGTCCAGCTCCTCGGCGATCATCGCCGCCTGCACGGAGTGCGCGCCCTGGCCCACGTCCGAGCGCGGCACGAGCAGCGTGATGCCGGAGGGATCAATGCGCAGGTAGGGATTCAGCGTGACGTCGTCGCTGTCGAGCAGATCCCTGAGCGGATTGCGCAGCGGCCAGCGATACGCGCCCCAGCCGAGGATGACACCGCCGGCGACCGTTGCACTGCCGATCACGAACAGGCGTCGCGTGATCTTCCCCGCGCGACTCATTGCGCCCGCTCCGCCAGCAACTCCGCCGCACGGCGCACCGCCGACCGGATGCGCGGATACGTCCCGCAGCGGCAAAGGTTCGCGGCCATCGCCGTGTCAATTTCGGCGTCGCTCGGATTGCGCTTCGTGGCGAGGAACGCTGCGGCCGTCATCATCTGGCCCGACTGGCAGTAGCCGCACTGCGCGACCTGCAGCTCGATCCACGCGCGCTGCACCGCGTGCATCGTCTCCGGTGTGGAGAGTCCTTCGATCGTCGTCACCGGCGTGCGCACGCCGCCGACCGGCATCGAGCAACTGCGCACGGCCTTGCCGTCAATGTGCACGGTGCAGGCGCCGCAGTAGCCGATGCCGCATCCATACTTGGGGCCGGTGACACCGAGCTCGTCGCGCAGCACCCAGAGCAGGGGCATCTCGGGCTCGACATCGATCTCGTGCGTGCTGCCGTTGACGACTAATCGCATTGGGCGCGTGGGCGAGAGGTCCGTCTCAAGATAGGGTCGCGAACAGCAGCGCGCCGCGCACGGCCATCGGCACGAGGCTGCTTTGCGTGGACCGGCGCACGAGCGGCAGGATGACGGCGAGTGGCAGCCAGGCGCAGGCGGCGAGCCCCAGCGTGGCCAACTGCACGAGCCACCACACGATGCCGTTCACGAGCCACCCCGCGCCGAGCGCGGCCTCGTGGCGCGGGAGTGCCACACCGCGCCAGAGCCATTCGTCGGCCACGATCTGTGCCAGTGCGAAAGGCGCGACGAACAATGAGACGCGCGGCACGTCCAGCAGCGCCGCGAAACCAGCGGCAGCCAGCGTGCCCGCCAGCGCAAATGCCCAGTCGCGCAGCGTGAGTGCGCGCAGTCCCACGCGCTCACGCCGCCAATCCGTGCCGTCGAGCGCCTCACCGCGCAACAACCACACGCCGATGAACAGCAGGACACTCGCCGCCGCAAGACGCCGCCACGCTTCGGGTGCGGGCAGATGCTCGGCTGCCACGCCCACCACCGCAGCGACCGTGCCCAGCGCCAACGTACCCGCGAGCCCGAGCGGCGGGATCCACCGCGGGGCCGACGCCACGTCGCCCGGCGTGGCGCGCATCAGCTGAGTCGGCGCGACCTACGCCGCCGGCCCGCCATACCAGCCGAGGATCTCGCGCGCGGCGTCGGGTAGCAGCGCCAAGTCGCGCGCAATCTGCAGTTGATGCACCGGCACGAGCCGCGAGATCGTCGCCGCGCGCTCAAGCATCGGTCCGGCTGCCGAGGGGCCAAGCATCCGGCCGATCTTGACGTGGGCCACGAGCGCCGCCGCCGCGAGCACCGGTGCGAGTGGCGTGCGCGCAACCACGGGGCCGTCGGGCTTGGCATCCATCGGCGCGATCAGGAACAACGCCGCGAGCGGCAGCGGCTTGTCCGGCGCCATCGCACCCGCGTTGCGATGCAGCGCGCGCTTGCCCTCGCGTGTGTCCTCGCTACGCGCATCCACGCCCACCGCCGCGATGGAATCCTCGTTCACACGCAACGATCGCACGCCGGGCCAGGCCCGCGGCGGTTCGCTGGGTTCAATCGGCAACAGGTCGTCGCTCACGAGCCCCGCGCCTTCCTTGGCCATCGCCAAGGCCAGCGACGACTTGCCGAAGCCCTTGGGCGCGAGGAACGCGATCACGCCTTCGCGCGACGCCACCGCCGATCCGTGCAACGGCAAGAAACCCTGCGTGAACAACTGGGTCGCGAGCACGCGGCCGAGCATATGCGCGCGCACGAAGTCATCCCAGGCCCCTTCCTTGGGCGCGGCAATCACGTGCCCACCGGTCTCGATCTCGAACTCGCCGGTGTCGTCCACCGTGATGCGATGTCCGTCGCGATGGCTGTAGAGCCGCGCGTGCACCTCTCCATAGATGTGCTCGTCGCCCAGCGTGACGGGGTCGCGCATCGGGAACAGCGACTTCGCGGTGGAGAAACGCCAGTCGGGTTCGCGGCCGCTGAGCGGCGCGAGCTCCGGCAGGTCGATCGTGGACTCGAGGCAGTGGCCGTAAACGGAGTAAGTCGGCATCAGGAGGAGTGGGTTCGCATCCAAAGCTCGGCTTGCAGCGTGAAGAACAGCCGCCCGGCGAGTTCACTGTCGTCGTTCGCGAGCAGAAAGGTCCAGCCGTCGCGCAGGATGCCGGGATCAATCATTCCGATCGCCGCGAGCCGGCTGTCGCGCAGCGTGCGCTCCGCAATCGGCCAGCCCGACTCCCGCATCTGCCGCACCAAATATGCGTTGGTGGTGCCGGTGCGGTGGGGTCGCGGTGCCAGGACTTCCTCGGGGAGGAGATCCCGCATCGCGCGGCGGAGCAGCCGCTTTGTTTCCTTGCCGTCCGCGCGGTCGCTCCACGGCCGCGCAGCGGCGAAGCGCACGATGCGCTGGTCAATGAGCGGCGAGCGCAACTCGATGCCTTCCTCCAACCCAAACGCGTGGAGATGCGCGTAGATCCGCTGGAAGAACGGAAAGCGCAGAAACACGTGCGTCTCGCGACGCAGCAGGTTGCCCTCGGGCAGTGCGGGCTGCGCCTCGCGGTCGCGCTCACGCACACGATGCTCGCGCAGGAACTCCTGCTTGAACCAGATCGGCGGATGCCGCTCGAGATAGGTCTGCACACGTCCGCCGCGGCGCCGGGCGATGAGGTCCTGCGCCCAACGCGGGAGCCCGGGGAGCACCGCCGTGCGATACAGCCCGCGCCAGTCGCGCAGATTCCCGTGCCACACGCGCCACTGCGCCGCTAGCTCGCCCCACTGCAGCGTACGAAACAACTCGGCCAGGTACACGCTCGAGGCCTGGAACAGGTTGTCGCCGCCCACGCCGTCCAGAATCACGCGCGCACCGGCCGCACGCGCGCGCCGCGAGAGCGCGCGGTTCCAGTGCTCGTACACGTGCGCAAACGGATGCTCGCGTGTGGCCGCCGCGGCTTCGGTCTCGACAAAGAGCGGAATGCTCGCACTCTCAATGAAGTCGGGCGTCGCGCCCCAGCGCGCGGTGACGAGCGCAATGGTCTCATCCTCGCGCCCCGGATCGCCTGGCGGATACGAGATGCTCACGCCGTGCATCCGGTCGGAAACCACGTTGCCCGTGGCATAAACGGCCGTGGAGTCCCAGCCGCCGCTCAGCGAGACCGCCGTCACGCCGCTGGGCGCGAGCCGCTCGCGCACCGCGGCTTCGAGCAGCGCGCGGAGTTCATCGGCCGCGGGATCCAGCGGCGCGCGCCGCGTGGCCATCTCCATCGGGGCCTGCCACCACTCGCGCAGCAGCGGCTCCGCGCCCGGGCGCCACGAGAGCTGTTCGCCCGCGCGCAGCTCGCTGACGTGCGTGTACGCCGTCGCGCGACTGTGCGACCACAGTCCGCCGGCCACGCTGGCCACGGTGCCGAGGTCAATCGTGCGCGGCACCGCGCCCTCGGCGAGCACGGCCGCGATCGTGCTCGCCGCCCGCAACACGCCGCCGTGCCAGGAGACGAACACGCTGCGCGTGCCGACGGGGTCGCGGGCCACGGTGAGCAATCCCCGCGCAGAGTCCCACACCGCGATGGCGAAGTCGCCCTCCAACCATTCCAACGTGCGTTCGCCCTTGGCCACCCAACACTCGGCGATGAGCTGCGCATCGGAGCGCTGATCGGCGCGCTGGCCCAGCGCGCGGTGCGCGAGGTCGTCGCGGTAGTAGAGCGTGGCGTCCGCCACGACCGTCACGCCACCCACGGTGGCGGCACTCACACCGCGCTGCCAAGCAAAGCCCATTGCGGCGAGTGAGACGGGGCCGCGGCGCATCGCCACGGCACTCGCGATCTCACCACGCGAACGCATCGCGGTCACCATCGCGGCGATGGCCTGATCCGACGCCTCGCCGCCAATGACGGCGAAGCCGCTCACGCGCCGCCGAGGACGCGGATGTCGTCCACCTCGGTGAAGGTCGCGACGTGTTTGGGATCGTCGCCGAGCACGAGGTCCCCCCAGCGCACCCAGGCGTGGGCGGCGAACTTGCCGTCGCTGTGGCGGACGCCCACGCGGATCTCGCTGCCACGAATGCCGTCGCGTTCGAGCAGCGTGCGCAGTGCGAGTGCCTGCACGAGGCAGAAAGGGCGGAACAGTCCGTAATCCGCCGCGCGACTCACGGCGAGGGCGATCGCGCGCGCCCGTGCGGGGTCGCCGGCGGGGCCACTGGGCGCAGCGCTGGAACTCGCGTCGCTCGCAGTGCCGGCGTCGCGCACCGTCAGCGAACCAATGGGTTGTGTCTTCACGAGGCGCCGCGCGCGCAGAAGCGCGACTTGGGCGGAGACGAGATCAGCGATGGCGCGGGCGTCGAGCGACGCGAGTTTACGAAGCGCGTGTGGCATCGGACCCTGACGCCGGGGCGGTCACGAGCCCCTCCGCCGTCAGTTGGTCGAGCAGTTCCAGCACATCCTGGCGGATCGTTGCCGCGTCCACGTCGGGATACTCCTTGCCGAGCGTGGCGCAGAGGTCGTCGAGGTTGCCGGTGGCCGGAGGCAGCAGTTGCCAGACGCGGGCGCCCACCTCATTGAGCCCGAAGTAGACCTCGGTGGCCGGCGCGAACAGGACGGCACCATCCTCGATGCGCTGGAAGATGACCGACGAGAGCGGGGTGGGGAGCATTCTCGGAGGGAAACGGTGCAAACCGACGCGCGGGGAGTGCTATGAGGCTAACAGAAAGAGCCCTGAGGGAAAGCCCAGGGCCCTTCGTGTTGCTGCAGATTCGTATGTCAGCCGCCGGAGCGGCCCCAGATCACGACGTGCGCGGAGCCGGCTGGCAACCAAGCTGCCACGAGTAGACGCCGTCGCAGAGCTCATTGCCCGTGCCGACCGTGGTCGCGCCGTTGACGGTCGAGAGGATCGAAGCGCCATCGGACGCGTTGTTCAGCCCGAGGAGCGTGAGCTCACGGAAAGTGCCGAAACGCTGGAGGGAGGGCTTCTGGTACATCGTTGGAACCTCGGGATAGAATCGGTGGCGGCGCGACTGAGCTCCGCGCCACGATACAATCAAGCACGCCCTGTGCCACGTCGGCCTGAGGTGTCGTCCGCCGAAATCGATTACCTAACGCATTGAACAATAATAAGTTAGCAGGATAGACTCGAGTCAACTACTCTCGATATTGCCCCGGGCCATCATCGCACCGTTGCGCGTACGCAACATAATTCGACGCGCGGAGACGGCGCTACCGAGCCCGACAGAGGTAGTAGATCCACGCATCCTCGGTCGCCTCGGCTTCCCCGGGCGACAGGCGCCCCCCCGAGTCGACTAGGCGGAAATGATCCAGCACCTCGAATCGGCCGGCCAACTGCCGGGCCTGCTCGCTCGGGGTCACGTAGTACGTCAGCGCTCGGAATTCGTGCGCGCCGTCGTTCACCACGGCCCAGCCGCGGCGGAGCGCCTCGTCCAAGCGAAAGCCAGGGTTCGCAGTGCGAAGGCGGAGCTGGAACGCCGCCTGCCGTAGTGCCCGGAGTGGGTGAGCCCGCAGCGCGCGCCGCCAGTCGAAGTGCGGGCGCAGGGAACGCAGTTGGTGCGTACTGAACACAAAGATCCCGCCAGGGCGCAGCACACGGTGGATCTGTTGCAGCACGCGCAACCGGTCCTCGTGGCTGACGTAGTCGATGCCGTTGTAGCTGAACAGCACGAAGTCGAAGGCGTGCTCGCCGAAGCGGCTCAGGTCGCGCGCGTCGGCGTGCTGGAAGTTCTCCCGCGGGATCTTCCCGTCGAAGAGCGCCGCACACCGCTCGATCATCTGCGGCGCGAAGTCCACTCCGATGTAGCTACGGACTAGGGGCGCAAAGTGACCCGTCGTGCGCCCGGCCCCCACGCCAATGTCGAGCATCCGGGACTCGGCGAGTTCGCCCCGAAGGCGCTCGAGGATCTGCGCCTCCGGCGGCTGCAGCGCCGTCGTGTCGGCGTAGTATCGCACGACCTCGCGGTCATCGAAGGTCTGGATGTTAACTTGCATTGAATCGCTGGTTGCCCGTCCGCTCGAGATGCCCTGCATCGCGACACAATCAATATAGGTCGTCGTCCACTTCGAACGAGGAACAGCAATGGCACTGCGTCCACTGAAGCTGTGGGGCATGGTTCTGGTTGCCCTAGGCTGCCGCACCGAGCCAGTCAGTCTCCACTGCCGTACCGGGGCAACGCCGGAGCAACTCGCCGGTCGCCCGAGCCCCCTAGACTCCATCTCCTTCCAGATCGGTGACGGCAGCGCACGCGTCTGCTATGGCCGCCCGTCAGCCAAGGGACGCCAGGTGTTCGGCGGCATCGTGAAGTACGACACGCTCTGGCGCACCGGCGCCAACGAGCCGACGATGCTCCACCTGGACTTCCACGCCGAGGTCGCCGGACTCGCCGTGCGTCCTGGCAGCTACTCGATCTACTCCGTCCCGAGCCAGGCGGGTTTCCGCATCATCGTGAACCGCTCCATCTCGCAATGGGGCATCACGGCCGACGAGGTCGGGATGGACGGCAAGACTTACCACAGTGCCTACAGCGACAAGGTGCGGCGGCAGGAAGTGGGGCGCGCCCCCGTGGCCACCGACAGCATCCCCTTTGTGGAGCAACTGGTGATGAGCACGGTGCCGGTGGACTCGAACAGCGTCGAGCTGCTCATTGATTGGGAGACGACGCGCATCCGCGTGCCGATCCGTCGCGTTCCGGCACCCTGAACCGTCCCCGCACATCGCTTCAATGAAGTTCCTCGAGGCACAGCGGGCCGCTGACGCCGCCGCTTCGCTGCCGGAGCGTCGGCTGCGGCTGTGCCTCTCGGGCACGGTCGCGCCGCTGGACCTGTACCTGCGCGCATACCTCGCCCGCGCCGGCCAACGTGGCGTCATCGATACGTTGCCGTTCGGCACCCTGCAGCAGTATCTGCGATCCGGCGAGATTGCGGCCGCCACGGACGTGCTCCTCCTGACGCCCTGGGATCTGCTGCCCTCGCTGGATTGGCGGCTCGGGCTCCGTCCCGAGTCCCTCACGTTGGACGCCGCCCGTGCGCAGTTGCAGGAGATCGAGCGGCTGCTCGGCGATACTGAAGCACCTCTGTTCTATCTTCCGGCGGCGGTACCGCCGGCCGCACAGGACGACGTGCTTCAGCGTCGCCTCGAGTCGGAACTCCACGCGACCGCTCTCCGGCTCGGCGCGCGGATCCTCTCGGCTGATGCGTTCGGGCTCTCTGCGTACCTCGCCTATGGCACGCCGGTGTCTGCGGCTGCGGCGAGCGACATCGCGGCCGCCATCGTCTCCGCGCTGACGGAAACCTCGAAGCCGCGCCGCAAGCTGCTGGTCTCAGACCTCGATGGCGTGATGTGGCACGGCGTGGTCGGTGAGGACGGACCCGACGGCCTGCTCTTCGCTCCAGAAGGGAAGGGGTACCCGCACTACATCTACCAGACGTTGCTCAAGCGCCTGCGCGCCGAGGGCGTGCTGCTGAGCGTCGCGAGTCGCAACGATGCCGATCTGGCGCGCGCGCCGCTGCGCAACGCGCAGTCAGTCTTGAAGGAGGATGACTTCGTCGCCATCAAGACCGGCTATGGCGAGAAGTCCGCGCTCATCCAACAGCTCGCGCAGAAGTTGAGTCTCGGCACGGATTCGTTCGTTTTCGTGGACGACAATCCGGTGGAGGTCGCCGAGGTACGCGCACGACTGCCTGAGGTGGCCTGCCTGCAGTTCCCGTCAAGCCCCGACGGCCTGCCCGCGCTTCTCAGCGCAATGCGCGATCACTTTCCGTCGCGTCAGCTCACTGAGGAAGATCGGCGTCGCACGGAGCTGTATCGCCAGCGACTGGCGAGCGCGGTTCCGGAAGGTGCGAGCGGGGCGTCCGTCGAGGAGTTCCTGCGCGGACTGGAGATGCGCCTGATCGTGGCTGACCGGAGCGTCGGAGGCCGCGAGCGCGCGGTGCAACTCATCAACAAGACGAATCAGTTCAATCTCAACGGGCTGCGCCTGAGCGATGACGTCGTGGCGCAGACACTGGCGAACGGCGGGCGACTCTTGGTTGCCACGCTCGAGGACAAGCACGGTTCCCACGGGGAGATTCTCGCCTGCCTCGTCGAGGGGGAGGCCCGCATTGCGGCACTGGTGATGTCGTGTCGCGTCTTGCAGCGCGGTGCGGAGCACGCGTTCGTGCGGTGGCTTGCCACCGGCGTCCTGAGGAGCCCGAGCGTGCGCTTCGCCTTTCAAGTGACCGAGCGCAACGAGCCGCTTCGGCGATTCCTCACAGACCTCGGGCTCGATGCGGCCGCCTCCGGCGATATTGAAATGCCAGTTCCCGCGCTGCAGGCCGCCTGCGCAGCCCGAGCCGATCTGCTGCGGGTCGAGGTCGGGACGTGAGTGACGCGGAGGGCACTGCGCACGAAGCGCAGGCGCAGTGGTGGCCCAGCGCCCACGGTGCGCTGTTCGGCTGGACGCATTACCCCACCAAGGATTGGCGTTCGACGGCGGTTGTGATCGTGCCGCCGATTGGCCCTGAGTACCTGCACAGCCACCGAGCCGTGCGGCACCTCGCGCGCTGCGTCGCGCAGGAGGGGTATCCCTGCATTCGCTTCGATCATCTGGGCTACGGCGACTCCGCCGACCTCGCAATCGAGTCCGACGCGCTCCCGGCGTGGCGAGTGGGCGCGGCGAAGGCGGTCGAGGTCGCCCTCGCGCTTCCTGGCGTGCAGAGGGTGGTGCTCGTCGCCCTGCGCTCCGGCTCGTTGCTGGTGGACGCAGCGACGGCCGCGCGCGTGGCCGGACTTGGCCTCTGGTATCCGTACCTTCGCGGGAACGCCTTCGTGCGCGACCTGCAGGTTCTCGACGCTGCATTGGAGCTTCCTGCGACCGATGGCTCGTATCTCGAGGCCGGCGGCTACCCGATGGGTCGCGCCACTGCAGACGCGCTCGGTGGCTGTGACCTGATGTCGGAGTGGACCTCTGTTCCGAGCCACGCACTGCTGATCACGGAAGCGGGACTGCCGCCAAACCGACGCACGGCTGATGCGCTCGCGCAGCGCGGATGCAGCACGCTGGCAGAGCGACAGTTAGGCGGCCGCCCCACGATGATGCGCCAGGCCGAGTTGATGGACGTGCCGCTCGAGGACGTCGAGGCCATCAGAAGCTGGCTCATCGAGACGTTCCCGGAGTCTGGCGCCGGCGCCGTACCCGCGAGAGCATCTGTTGGGTTTGAAACGCCTGCGTGGCGTGAGCGCACGCTCTGGCTGGCTGGCGCGTCGCCGACATTCGCAGTCGTCACAGAACCGACGCAGCGCCACGAGGGCTGGCCCGCGCTCGTCCTGCTCAACGCGGGCTCTGCGCACCACGTCGGGCCCAATGGACTGCACACCACGCTCGCCCGCACCGCGGCCGCGGCGGGATGGGTTGTTGTGCGGCTAGACATCCCCGGGCTCGGCGAAAGCTCCTCGCGCGTCGAGCGCGACACGCATCATCCGTATCCGGCGACGATTGCGAGCGCGATGTCGCCCGTCCTCGATGCGCTGTCGGAACAACTCGCGACGCCTGTCGTGCTCTCCGGGCTCTGCTCGGGCGCCCACAATTCGTATCAGGCGGCGTTAGCCGCGCAGTCGGGCCGTGTCGCCGGACTCGTACTGCTCAATCCACTCACGCTGTACTTCCAGCCGGGCGACGACATCCTGATGCCGGCCGCCTCGCGCACTCAAGCAGATGCTCAGTCGTACTCAGAGAACAGCCGCGACCTCCGGAAGTGGATTGGGCTTCTCACAGATCCGCTGCGTGCGGTCCGCGTGGTCCGCGGCGTGGCAGGCGTGGTCGCGACACGCATCGCCGAGCGCTCACTCGCCATTGGGCGGAAGGTCGGCGTGATGTCACCCGTGCCGCTCGTGCGGGACCTGCAGCGGCTGCTGCGCGGGGGCACGCGCATTCACTTGCTGACGTCGCGGTCCGAGCCGGGATACCAAGCCATTCGAGACGTCGCGCCGCAACTCATCTCCGAGTCGGCGGACGAGCAGCAGGTGGCGTTGCGCATTCTCTCTGCGACTGACCATACCTTCACGCAACGCAGGAGCCGCGACGAACTGATTCGCGACATCCTGCACTCGCTGGAGACCATCGCGAAATGACTGATGCTGAACTGACGGACTTGGAGTCCGTGTTTCGCTACTGCGCGCGCGTGCCGGACGGCGTGGCCGTCGCAGGCATCGCGCGCGGCTCGTGGAGCGAGTGGGACTCGATGGCGCACGTGTCGCTGATCGGTGCGCTGGAGAGCCAGTTCGACCTGCAGTTCGCTCTCGAGGAGGCTCTGGCCATCACGGACTGGACGACCTGCGTGGCCTCGGTGAGCGCCAAGCTCGCGGCACGGGGCTAGCCCGGCGCACGGAGCAGCTCAGTGCGCGCCGAGTTCCTTGAGAAAGCGGCGGACGGCACGCCAGACGGGCAACGGGATCTCGTGTCCCCCGTCGAAGGGCACCCAAGTCACGCGGGCGCCGGCGGCCATTGCGATGTCCCGGAGCGACTCGCCGGCGGCGAACGCCAGCTCGGCATCCTCTCGGCCGTGACTCACCAGCGTCGGCAGGTCGCGCAGCGGCGCTGATCGAGCGGCCCACTGCTTAGCGGCAATCGACGACGACGACAGCAGTGCCAACCCGTGCATCCGCAGTCCGCCGCGAAGCAGGGCATCCATCGCGAGCATTCCACCCTGCGAGAATCCAATCACCACGAGTCTGTCGCCAGCGCGAGTGGCCGTCTCGGCGGCGAGGCGCGACAGCGTCGCACGCGCCTGTGGCGCATCGGCAGGATCGAAGTCCGAGAGATTTCGGGGCCCGGTAGGCATCGCGCTCAGCTCCACCTGGCGGTGCCACCACGCATACTCGCCCTCAGCGATTTCTACCGGACCCTGAGGTGCCACGTACACGCCCGGCACCGCCACCGACGCCGCGAAGGGCATCAGCATCTCCGGACGCATCCGGTAGCCGTGCAGCAGCAGTACGCGAAGCGCGGAGCCGCTGCCAATCTCCTGCACGAGACAGCGCAATCCGGCGCGCTGCTCGACGCGCGGTTCGATCATTCGTGCAGCGCCTCTCTGAACCAGCGCGTGAACTCATCACGCATCCACGCGCGCGAGAGCGCGTGATCGCAATCCTCGAGGTGCGCAATGGTCAGCGCTCCCTTGCGCTCGAGCTGCCCAAGCGTGCCACCGCTGCCCTCGCGCAGGAGCAGCTCGCCAGGGTCGCCGCGGGAGAACACAAAGCGCACCCGGATGCCTCGCTCATCGATGCGCTTCAGGCGCACGGCGATGTCGCCCTGCTCCGGGACGCCCAGCGAGCGTCGCAGGGTACGGACGCGAGTGTTCGCGCTTGCGAGTACACTGCGCATCACGATTGCCCCCGCCGCCGCGACATTCACGTCACCTCGCAGCAGCTTGCGCCACTTCTCCGCGCTCAGCGCAGAGGCCTTGTACTGCTCGCCCGCCTGCGCCACCTGGAAGGCGGGATACGCCAGCGACATCCCCTCGCGCCAGTCGAAGGTCAGGGGGTTCACGACGGTGATCGCGTCCACTGGCACGTCGGCCGCCGCGCCGCGGTAGGCGTGGTACGCGCCGGAACACAGTCCCGCCGCCTCGATGCGCCGCGGCTGCAGCTCACGCGTGAGCGCGGCGACTGCGGTGGCAAAGTCCTCGACCGCGAAGGGCGTGTAGACCTCGCCGGGTGGGCGCCCCTCGTGCGCGTCGCTGTCGCCGATGCCCGAGACGTCGTAGCGCAGCACGCTCCAGCCATCGCCTGCGAGCGTCCGGGCGAGCTGGACGTACAGTGCACCATTGCCGATATGGTGGTTGCCACCGGCATTGAGCAGCACCAGCGCCTTGCCGTTGCTCGTCTCTGCCGCAGGAGTGCTCAGGATGCCGAAGAGCCGCTGGTCGGCGTCGAGCCACATCGCGCGCTCCTGTATGCCTCGCCCGACTACGCGCGGGCCAGAGTCGAGAACCGACGTCTCAGGAGCCGACTGGCTCGTACGCTCCGGAGCGGCGGCCGTGAGCCATTCGAGCAGCGACTGTACCACGTTGTGCGGCACCACGGCTTCGTGCGGATCCTGCAGCATCTCGACGATGCCGGGCACGACTCGCTGCTCAACCGTCTGGCCCGCGTCACGGATGGCGTTGGCGAAATCATCGCTCACAGGCCGGTCATCGCGCTGCAGCAGTAGCCATCGCCCGACCCCATTTGGCACCGCCTTCGCGAGCTGCGTTTGCGCGATGCGCTCGTGTGCCTCAGCGGGGAACACGATGCCAATGCCATCCACGGCCGTGTCATTGCCGCCGCCCTCAGCGCGTCCCATCGCGCCACGCAGGGCGCGCAGTTCACGTGCCCAGCGCCGGCCATCGTCAATCGGCGCGACGAGCGCCAGATCCACCGGGCCGTTGAGCCCGTTCGCGGCCAGCGCGGCGATCGTTCCGCCGAGTCGAAAGCCGATGAGCGCCACGCGCTCGGTGCCCGCGGCCGACCGAGCGGCCGCCACGGCCTCGCGCACGCTCTGTTGCCAGGACTCCCATTGGCCGACCGCGAGGAGATCGCCCGCCGAGTCGCCTGTGGCATCGTAGTCGAACCGCAGCGTCACGAACCCAGCACTCGCGGCGGCGTCCGCCAGCTCTCTCACGGTGCGATGCGCGCCGTGCGCCTCGTAGCCTAGGGGCGGGCAGAGGACGACCGCAACGTCACGCGTTCCGCCCCCTCGCGGCCGGTGCAGCCAGCCGAACAGCGAGCGCTCGGGCGGTCCGAAGTATCCAGGGACTCGCTCGACGGGACTCACGCTGCAGTCACCGGGGCACTGCGCGCCAGGTTCACGGCGCGGATCTCCCCTGCGGGTGCGGACTTCGTTCCCTCGAGGGGAATCGCGATGATTTCCCGAGTCTCGCCGGGCAGCAGGCAGAAGTACTCGTCCTCAAGCCGATATCCCGGCAACGCCGAGTGCACGAAGAGCGCGACGCGATTCGCTTCCACGGTGAGGCGCCAGTGCCCATCGTTGGCAGCGCGTCCAAGCGACGCGGAGATGCGGAGCGCGGGATCAACATCTCGCGGGAGCAGTCCCACCACGAAGCGGTCCTGGGCTCGCTCCTGACCGTCGGCATCCAAGAGCCGCACCGCCACCAGATCCGCCACCGGCGGACCGAAGCGATAGGCGTGATTCACATCAAGGAAATCACCGAGCACGTCCACCACGTTGCGCGAGAGCGATCCGTGCGCGGGCACTGACACGGGCGAGGTTCCGAGCCCGACGCGTACCGCTCCATCCTTCCAGAGCGTGACTTCCAGCTTTCCCTCGAACGCCTCGGCGCCGTCATTGATGGCACTGATGCCGAGTCCGTTGAGTCCCTCGTCGGTCAGATGGACCGCCAGCGGCGCACTCGCGCGCCGCAAGCCATACCACGCCGACTTGGGACGGCCACCCGCATCCACGACGCCCCAGCCAATGCCGGGCACGAGATCGCGCCAGAACCACACGAGTGCACCACTGGCCGCGCTCCCGTGGCGTCGCAAGTCGCGGAGGGTGCGCTCGATTACGTAACAGGTTGTCGCGCGCCCGAGCTCGAGATAGCGATCCGGCTCGTCAGCACGGAGCGCCGACGCATCCACGCCAAAGAGCGAACTGACGTAGTGGTCGCGGATGTGGTCGAAGTCCCACGAGGCCCCAAGGTCGCGCGGCACGCCGGACTTCCACGTCGCATCGCCGGGCACCATCGGATGCATTGCCGCCAACGCCTCGGCCTCGGGGATGTTGGCAAACCCTAGGCACTCGGACGCGAAGCGCAGTCCCGACTCGCGTGCGTCCGACATCGGGCGGCGGTACGCGCCGACGCCAAAGTACGACGCCGTCCCGGCACTCGGTTGGTGGGGAAACGCACCGCCGTGCGCAGAGGAGGGCCAGTAGACGGCAGTCGGCAGGAGTTCCGCGACCCGGGGCGGCAGCGTCTCGTGAAAGAGCGCTGGCGTCCAACGCTCCTGCGGCGCTCCCCACATCGCTGCCTGCTGCGATCCCTCGCTGTTCCCACAGATCACGGCCACCGATGGCCGCCCCTGCAGGCGTCGCAGCTGCTCTGAGACCTCGCGCTCCACCAATGCCGCGAAGTCCGCGTCCTCGGCGGGGTAGTCCATATTCGCGAACATCAGGTCCTGCCACACCAGCACGCCCTGTGCGTCGCAAGCGTCGAGGAAGGCATCCGACTCGTAGGTCATCGCACCGCTGAGGCGCAGCATATTGATGCCCGCATCGCGCACCAGTGCAAAGTCCCGCGCCAGCCGCTGCGGGTCCGTGCTGAATCCCGCGACGTCGAGAGGCGTCCAGCAGGCACCGCGGGCAAAGATCCGCGTGCCGTTCACGCGCAACTGAAACGCGCCGTCGCCCTGTTCGAGCTCGAGGTCGCGGAACCCGATCGGTCCGATCGCAATGCGCTGCGTCGCGCCGTCCACGTCCACTTCAATCGCCGCGTCGTAGCAACGCGGCGTGCCGTGCGTGTGCGGCCACCACGGCTCGACGCCGCTGAGTCGCAGGGAACTCCACGCGACGGAGCCGTCCGACGGTCCCAACTGAATGTCGTGGCGGGACACGCCACGGCCGGCGTCCACAAGAAGTCGCGCATTGCTGAGCTGCGCTCCGTCGATCGATCGCAGCCCGAGCCCGACACGCAGCGCACCGTCCGCGCTGCAGTGCAACTGAAGGTCAGCGACATCGAAGCCGGTTCGACGCTCAACTCGCAGCGGACGCCACGGACCCACTGCCGGCCACGCGGGGCTCCAGCCCGCGGTGCGCCCGAGCAGGGTGCTGCGGAACCAGCGCAACTGCTGTTGCTGGAGCATCGGCACGCGCCACCGCGGCCGCGGCCGCTTCTGCGAGAGCTCTGCACCGAGCGCGCGGAAGCGCATCACGAGTTCGTGCGCGCGGTCGTCCGAGGGCAATCTCACATCTTGCGCCGCGAACATCGTGCTGCTCGAAAGCAGGTGCTGGCCGTCGAGCCAGAGGTCTGCGAGCGTCGCGAGCCCGTCGCAGCGGAGCCAGCGCTCGCCAGCTGTCTCTTGTGCGGGTGGAATCACCGCGCGGAACCACCAGTCCTGCTCGTCGAGCGCGTACGTCACGCCGTCTCGCGATCCATCCGACGCGAGGCCCAGTGCCGCAGCCACCGTCGTCGCCGCGGCAATCGGTGTCCATTCGATGTCGAGGCGATGCAGTGCAACCGCATCTGCGGCCGCGCCGGGCGCCGTTGCGCCCAGGGCCCAGTCCGTGCCGGTGCTCTCAGTGGCGTGCGTGCTGACCGCCCGAACCCGGCCGCGGAGCGTGGTCACGCGAGCAGGGAATCCACCGCCGCGCGGATCGCGGCAATGCTGGAGAACACGGAACGGGTCAGCAGTTGGTCAGGAAACTCCACGTCGAACGCGCCTTCCAAGGCGAGCATCACGTTGACGCTTGCGTGCGACGTCATTCCTGCTTGGTACAGGTCCGCATCCTCGGCGAGGCCCTGTGCGTCCGCGCTGAGGCGCCCGTGGTCGGCGAGGATCTGGCGGATCGTCGCGGTGCGCTCCGTGGTCTGGTCGGTCATTCCAGCGAGAGGGTCGAAGTGGTGGCGATCGCGATAGCCGTGGCGAGCGCTGGCTTGCCGCCGACGCTGACGCGCCAGTGCAGACGTCCGGTTGGGTCGTACGCGTCCCGGAGTCTGCCCTGTAGCCGCACCTCGCAGTCGCTGCCCGCAAGGCGCACATCAATATCACGCCATCGCCCCCAATGCTCTACTGCCCCAAGCGCCTTGAGCACCGCCTCCTTGGCGGCGAAACAGCTCGCCAGGTGCCAGTCTCGCCCGCGGGCGTCGCCGGCGCTTCGCGCGCGCTCCTCGGTGGTGAACACCCGGGCAAGGTAGCGGTCCCCGAATACCTCGACAGACTGTGCCACGTCGGACACGGCGACGAGGTCCAATCCGACGCCGCGCAAGGCGCCGCTCATCCGACCTGCGCCAGCCCCGCGTCCCAGTCCGCCGCCATCTCGGCGAAGGTCTCGCTCGCCTCGAACGGCTTGCGCGCGTTCACGGCGCGCGCCGCCTTCAAGATGAAGGTCTTCGCTGCGGCGCTGACCTTTGCGATGCGGCCAGATGCCTCACGGTAGCGATCGTCGCCAAGCGCGTCGCCGAGCCACTGCAGGTGCAGCGAAAGCAGTTCCGCGCAAGCACCCAGTTGGCGCGTGGTCGCGAAGGCCCACGCGTGATAGTGCGCCAGCCCGCGCTCCTGCATTGCCGGAAGCTCGGCGGCGAAGGCCGCGCCGAAGCGCGCAATCGGATTGCTGCGTGGCCGTCGGCTGAGATGCACGCTCAGCCGACGCTGGGCCCATTCGGCGAGTTCGCCCTCAGGTCTCCGCAGCACACGATCCACGCGAATCAGCTCCGCAAAGAGCGGCAGCGTGCCCTCGGTGACGACCTCAAGGCGAAACGTCCGGCGGAAATCCTCGCCCTCGAGTTCGAAGTAGCCCGCGTTGTGGAAGTAGCCGAGCCGCTGCGATTCCGGATCCACGTCGGCGATGATGATCGTGGACTTCACGTGGTTGCGGCGATAGTCGGTGCCGCTGGTGTCCGGCAGCCAGAACGAGTCGGCTTCGGTGCTGAGGAACTTGCCCTCGCCCACGTGCAGCACGGCGTGCTCCAGGAGCGGGCGCCAGACGTTCAGCTCCTGCACGTCCACGCCGTACGCGTCCCGCAGCTCCTCGTGGTTCGGCTTGAAGAACGTGAAGTTGTCAGACTCGAAGTCGATCGCCGCTGTCGAACCCAGCACGGCAAGCGGTTCGAGCCGCAGCGCGTGGAGCATCTCGATGATGACGTCCACATAGCAGTTCTTCTCCACCCACAGCTGCCCGTCCAAGTGCGCTCGGTGCCGCACATACCCGGCGGCCTCGAGGCCCGGCAACACGCGGACGCGCGTCATAGCCCCAATACCGCGCGCACCTCGGACGGCCACTTCGCCAACTGCACGCCGTGCGTGCGGAACAGCGCCATCGTCACGCGTTCGAGGCCAAAGCCGAGGCAGGCCGTGTGCGCCACGTCGCCGTTCGGCAAGGAGATCTCGAATGCCTTGCCGAACTTGTCCTGATGGTAGTTGAACGAACAGCAGGCCGTGGGCGGCGCATCGGTCAATACCGGAATGACGACCTCGAACTTGAGTTTCTGCTCGATCTGCCCAGCCGCGAGCATCTTGCCGCCGCGTCCGAAGAAGGGATCGGCGGCCACCTCCAGCTCGGCGGGCAAGCCGAGCGAACGCAGCAACTCGAACCCCGCATCACGCCAACGGTCGCGCCAGGCGAGCACGTCGTCGGGCTGGCCGACGCGGATCAGCTCGCGCACGCGGAAGGAGCGCATCCGCGTGGGCTCCAGCGAGGGCTCCTGCCGGTACACCCACGCGAGCAGCGTCACGCGACGGCCGTCAGGCCCCACGGTGCCGCGGCAGGTCGGGTAGAACGGATAGCAGGCCGCAGGATTCAGGACGAGATCAGTCTGCTCGAGCAGAGGTCCCCAGGGTTCGCCGGCCGCGATCGCCGCCGTGACGCCGCGGGCGGCGCGCTCGTTCCCCACGAAGCTGTGCACGGCGCCACAGAGCTCCGGGAATGACTCCATATAGCCCGTGCGCTCGATTATCGAGCGATCGATCACGGGCGGGAACATCATCTGCTCGCAGCCGTCGTCCACTGCGGCGCGTTGCGCCAACGCGTCGAAGGCGAGGAGTACCTGCTCGAACACCTCGCCGCGTCCGAACGCACCCAACGGCCCTGCGGGGATGAGGAGCCCTGCCGCGACCATCTCGTCGTAGAGCGGCTGCGGAGATGCGGACACGGCGCTCACTCGCCCTTGGCGACCAAGAGCATCGCGCTGCTCTTGGCCAAGACACGTTCGTTGCCGACCATCAGCGCCGCCGAGAGTGAGTCGCGGTAGTGACGGCCCACGCTGAACGGCGAATCGTTCTTGTAACCCGCGATGCCGATGATTTGCAGCGCGCGGTGGACGATCTCCGGTGCGGCCTCGGAGGCCGCGACCTTGAGGTTGTTGAAGCGCAGCGACCAGGCCATCGTCTGCAGCGGCGCACGCTCGTCGCCGAGCGCGTCGAAGTCCGAGGCGGTGGCGAAGACGTTGTTGCGCATCGTCTGCAACTGCACCGAGACCTCGGCGAGTCGCGTGGCCGTCGGCGGGACCGTGCCCGGCTTGCGACGGGCTTCCGCGCGGACGAACGCCGCGGCGCGGTTCACCGCATCGGTCGCGATGCCCAACCACAGCGCCGCCCAGAGGATGTGCGAGTAAGGGACCATCGACTCGGCCGACGAGTCCGCATACGAACCGGGGAGGATCTGCTCCTCGGGACCAGACGAGATGACCTTGAACGGCGGGCTGCAGGTGCCGCGCATCCCCAGCGTGTCCCACACGCCGCCGCCCTCGAGCTCGAAGTCGCCCTTCTGCAGCAGCACGAGCACTTGGTCGCTTGGCGCCGCGTCGGGGGCACGACGGCAAGTCACGAGCAAGTCCTCGGCGTGGGCACCGTACGAGACGGTGGTGGCGTCCTTCACCAGCGTGAAGCGACCATTGTCGCGCTCGACCGCGCAGATGCTCGTGCGCGTATCGCCGCCCACGCCGACCTCCGACGTGACGGATGCCAGAAGGATCTGCTCGTCAGCGATACGCCGCATATACGACTCGAAGAACGGCGAACCGCGGCCGTGGCGTGCGATGCAGGCCACCTGGATGTGGTGCATCGCCAGCACCATCGCGCTGGAGCCACAGGCCTGGCCGAGGATCGTGCAGGACTCAGCGAGGTGGCGCATTGAGGCACCCGCGCCGCCGAACTCGACCGGCACCAGCGCTGAGAGGAGCTTGGCCGCGCGGGCTGCGGCGATGGTCTCCGCCGGAAAGCGGCCTTGCTTGTCCACGTCAGCCGCGTTTGGGGCGGAGTGCGACTTGGCGATCTCGCGCGAGCGCTCGAGCAACTCAGCGCCGGAGAGTCGGGCGGAACTGGCGGTGGCCGGCATCAGGGCGTCCGGGTTGGAGGAGGAGGATATGCTACTTAATGCAGTGGCAAGTTCGGTGCCGCAACCTTCGGTGTTGCACCGCGTTCTGACAGGGTCCATAGACTGTCCACAGCCTTCGCGATGGCGGTGCTGGCGACGCCGTAGCCTGCCGCCGACAGATGGCCTCGCGGCGAACGCCACAGCCCACGCGGATCTCCGTTGGCCGTGAACGCTTCGTGGAGGTCAACGGTGGGAATGCGGAGCGAGTCCGCGACGGCCATCAACTCATCGCGTCCGGGGTAGGCGTCGCCGAACAGCGACGTATATCGTCGATATGCGGGATGAAACACGAGCAGCAGCTGCCCGCCCCAAGCCTGCACGTCTGCCTGCGCCCGCGCCAAGATCTCCGGCATCCGGGAGATCGCCGAGCGTCGAGTTGGGAACGGCACGCCAAGGTTGATCAACCGCCGCAGGGTCGTGAGTCTTACCGAGCCCTGCAGGCGCGCCGCGATGGATGGCGAGCTACTGCCGCTGTCAGTCATCTCTTGACGGATCCACTCTCCGTACAGGGAGTCGAAGCCCGGCGGCGGGGCATCGAGCCCTTGTCGATGCGCGGGGTCCAGATACGCCGTCAGCCACTCTCGCGGCAACTCGTTCCGGATGTCGTACTGGTCGTTGCCCTCGTAGTAGATCCACACCACCACGCGTGGCGTCTTCGTTGCCGCGTACTCGCGCAGCAGGGCCAGCTCCTGCAGGGGGCCTGCTCCGCTGATTGCGAGATTCAGGACTGAGCGCCGCTCTCGCAGGCGCCCCGGAATCGCGTCCCACGGCGCCACGCATACGCCAGCGGCATACGAGTCGCCGAGCACAGCGACATCCACCGACGATCGGTTCCAGAGCGTATCGGGATTGTCAAAGCCGTAGCGATCGGCGCGGAAGGTAACGATCGGAAAATCCTCATCACAAAGCTGCACCACGTAGCCCGCCGGTGCAGTGGTCAACGGATGCAGCGTGCGATCCCCGATCCGCAGACTCGCGTCCCGCAAAGCCAGGAACAGCCCCGGCACTCGTAGCGTCGTCGGAATCCCACGCGCGCGCAATTCACGCAGCTGCGCGCGCCGCGGCTCTGCGTCTCGCGGTGGATTGAGGCGCTCGGCGAGAATCGTGATCGCCAAGTCTGCCACCACGATCGCCGGAACCGTCACGGCGAGCAGCAACACCGCGGCAATCCGTGTCGCACCCGTGAGCCGCAGCAGTCCCACGGCCGCGACCGCGCACAGCATCGGTACGGCCACCCACACGCCCCACTGCGGGCCGCTCAGCCGGAACCCGCCGCTGACCATCGCCAACACCGCGAGACCGCCGAACACAATGGCGCCAATCCCGAGCACCACGCTGGCCAGCCGCGCGAGCGCTGGAAACGACCCTTCAGTCGTGGCGGCAGGCACGTCGTGCATCTAGAACTGTCGCCGCAGGTCGCCGCGTCGTGCCCCCTCGGGCCGGTCCACCCAGAAGGTCGTCGCGTCCTTACGGCGCTTCAGCGGACGCTTGCCCGTGGCCCAGAGCAGCAGCCCGACCGGCGTGATTACGAGGAAATACACGATCCCGAGAAAGATCGGGTTCGTGATGCGCGAGAGCAGTGCGGCCAGCCCCATCCACGCGCGGTACACGGGGCCCAGCGAGCCAGGCACGAGCAGTCCGGCGACGCCAAGCGCGCCGGCAATCCCGGCAAGCACCGTCGCCGCACGCGCGATATCGCGCCACCACAACAGTCCCGCGAGCACCGCGAACGCGGCGCCCACGGTGAAGGCGAACTTCCGCCCCTCCGCCGCCGTCAGTCGAGCTGGAACTCGCGTTTCCAATCCTCGGTCTCCTCAAACGGGGGCTGCTCGGGCTTCACGAGCAGGTGATCGCCGACCACGAGCACATCGATGTCCGTGCGCATAAAGCAGCGATACGCATCAGTGGGGCTCATCACGATCGGTTCGCCGCGCACGTTGAACGACGTGTTCACCAGCACTGCGCAGCCGGTGAGCCGCTCGAACTCGCTCAACAGCGCGTGAAAGTCGGGATTCACCTGCGCCGACACCGATTGCACGCGCGCCGAGTAGTCGATGTGCGTCACGGCCGGGATGTCCGACTTGGGCACATTGAGCAAGTCGAGGCCCCACAGCTGCTCCTGCTCCGCGCTCAACGGCTTGCGCCGCTCCTCGCGCACCGGCGCCACGATCAGCATATACGGCGATTCGTGCTTCAGGTCGAAGTACTCGCCGACGCGCTCCTCGAGCACCGCAGGCGCGAAGGGCCGGAATCCCTCGCGGAACTTGATCTTGATGTTCATCTGCGCCTGCATCCGCGGATCGCGCGGATCGCCGAGGATGCTGCGGTTGCCCAGCGAGCGCGGCCCGAACTCCATCCGGCCGTTCATCCACCCGACGATCTTGCCTGCGGCGAGTTCCTTCGCCACTGCCGCGGTCAGCTCGGCGCGCGGAAGCCGCCGCGACACGGCGTGCACGGCGCCCAGCTCGGCGGCGATGTGCTCCGCGGAGTACTCGGGGCCTAGGTAGGCGCCCTGCATCTGGTCACGCCCACCGCTTGTGACGCGCGGCTTTCCGAGATGGCGGTGCCACGCCAACTGCGCCACACCCAGCGCGCCGCCGGCATCGCCAGCCGCCGGCTGGATCCACAGCTTCTTGAACGGTCCGTTACGCAGCAGCTTGCCGTTGCCCACGCAGTTGAGCGCCACGCCGCCGGCGAGGCACAGATGGTCGAACCCCGTCACGTCGCGGGCCGTGCGCGCCATCCGCATCATCACCTCTTCACAGACGTCCTGCACCGAACGAGCGAGGTCCATCTCGCGCTGCGTGAGCTTGGACTCCGGCTCGCGAGGCGGACCGCCAAACACCTCGTGGAACAGCGGGCTCGTCATCGTGAGCCCACCGAGGTAATTGAAGTAGCGCTGGTCCAGCGTGAAGGAGCCGTCGTCCTTCAGCGTCATCAGGTGCTTGTAGATCAGGTCCACATACTTCGGACGTCCATACGGCGCGAGGCCCATCACCTTGTACTCGCCGGAGTTCACCTTGAAGCCGGTGTAGTACGTGAACGCCGAGTAGAGCAGGCCCAGCGAATCAGGCCAATGCAGTTCGCGCAGGATCTCGAAGTCGTTGCCACGCCCGACGCCGATGCTCGTCGTGGCCCACTCGCCCACCCCGTCCATCGTGAGGATCGCGGCTTCCTCGAACGGCGACGGGAAGAACGCGCTGGCCGCGTGCGACTCGTGGTGCTCGGCGTAAAGCATCTCGCCCGCAAAGCCGCCGAGTGCCTCGCGCAGCGCCTTGTCCTGGAACAGCTTCTCCTTCATCCACAGCGGGCCGGCCTTCAAAAAGGAACGGAACCCGCTCGGGGCAATACCCACGTAGGTCTCGAGAATGCGCTCGAACTTGAGCAGCGGCTTGTCGTAGAAACCCACGCAGCTCAAGTTTGCGGCGGTGATCCCCGCCTGCCGCAGGCAGAACTCCACCGCCGCACTCGGGAAGCGGTCATCGCCCTTCTTCCGGCTGAAGCGCTCCTCCGAGGCTGCCGCCACGATCCCATCGGGGCCCACAAGGGCCGCAGCGCTGTCGTGGTAGAACGCGGAGATGCCCAGCACCCACTGGCCGCTCGCCAGCATCGCCTAAAAGATCGTGTAGATGAAGGGCGCGAGGGCCGAACCCTGCGCAAACACCAGCAGTGCGCCCACCAACAACATCACCACGATGACGGGCACCAGCCACCATTTCCCGCGGGCGCGAATGAAGGCGATCAGCTCCGAGACGATGCCGTGTTGCCCAGCCATAGCTCTCTGTGCGGTAGGGGGAAGTGCCGCTGGCTTGACTCGTATCCCGTTGGTCCGACCCGCAAGATAGTGCGGCGGTATAGTATTCGCCGCTCAATCGTCATATTTAGGATTATTCCCCACGGAACCGTGAACCTCGCCCTCCTGACATCTCGACGCGCACGCGCGGCGATCGCGACGGCGTTCGCACTCGTTCTCGCCCCGGCGCTTTCGGCCCAGAGTCTGACCTTCGGGCAGGTGGAAGGCCAGGTGCGCGATGGCAACCGGCGCCCGGTGGCCGGCGCTGAGGTCCGGGTCGAGGATCGCGCCTCCGGTGCCGTGCGCTATGCGCTCTCCGCCCGCGATGGCACCTTCCGCTTCGTCTCCATTCCCGCCGGTCGCTACGACATCCGAGTCGAGGCCCTCGGATATCGCCCTGTCGTGCATCTCGATGTAGACGTCGGCGCCGCCCGCACCGCCCGCGTCGAGGCGCGAATCACGGCGGCCGCGCCGCCGGTCACCACTATAGATACGGTGCCGCGCCGCGGCGAGGCCGGAACGGTCAACGACTGGCTCTTCGAGCGTGGCTACGCCGACCTCGTCGGAGCGCGACGCGTCGCCAGCGATCTCTTCGGACTCTCCACCATCGCCGACGCGCACGCGGTGGAAGGTCTGCCGTGGCGCTACACCGAGGCGATGATCGAGGGCTCGCGCGTGGCCTCCACGGGCGCGCCCGGCGGACTCGGCGCCGACGGTGCTGCACTCGCGCTGCCCACGCGTGCGTTTTCCACCGCCCGTGTCGGAGGCCTCGGCTTTGACGTCGAGGTCGGTGGCTCCGGCGTGGGCCTTGCCGCGACGTCGCAGCGTGGTGGCCGCGCCCAGTCCTTCCGCGCGCTCGCCGAGGGCGGTACGGCGAGCAATGGCGGGATGTTGGCCGGCGGCGGACCGATCCAAGGCGACACCGCCCAGATCAACTTCGGTGCCGACGCACAGCAGTCCACGCTCTCCCCCATTGATGCGGCGGAGGGCGACGAGCGCACCGACAATCGCGTGAGCGCCTTTGGCCGGCTCGACTGGCAGCCAGGCGACCGCATCGCCATCACCGCCCGTGGCTCGGGTTCTCGCTACACCTCTACCGGTCCCGCCGAGCGCGTCGGGCTGGCCTCGGCCTTCGGCAACGAGTTCGAAGGCTACGCCCTGCAAGCGGGCGTGAACGTCCACGCGCGCATCACCGAGCGCATCGCGACTGAAGTGCGCCTGTCCAGCGATGTCGGCAGCGCGGAAGGGCGTGCCGGCAGTTCGCCGCGCACCGCCTTCGCCACCACTGGCCTCGATGTCGGCAGCACCATCGGCGCGCCGTTCGAGGACACGCGCTCCGCGTCTCGCGCGACTGCCCTGGTGCACTTCGACCTCGGCGCGCATCGCCTCAAGGCCGGATTCACCGGTGCCTTCCACACCTTCGACGCGCGGCATCTGCGGGACAGCGACGGCGTCTTCGCGATCGGCGAGGAAGTCGCCGGCGCGACGCCGGGCTTGTTCGGCGCCTTCCGCGAAGTGGAGGCCACCGCCTTGGCGGGCCAGTTCCGGATGGCCGAGACCGCGTGGATCGTGCAGGACGCCTGGCGCCTCGCTGATGGCTTCACGATTACGCTCGGCACGCGCTACGAGACCTTCCGCACGCCGTTCAATCGCATCGAGCGCAACAACGCGTGGGCGGCGGCCACCGGGCTCGACAATCGGCAGGAGGGAAGCTCCGGTGCACGGCTCTCGCCGCGCGTCGGCGTGCGCTGGGAACTCGGCCGCGACCGCGAGTGGGTGATCGAGGGGGGTGGCGGCGTGTTCCACGATCTGCCCGACCGCCGCGATGTCGCCGAGGCGCTGACGCTCGATCGCAGCGCGGACGTGCGGCTCGGCGTGGGCGACCTCAGCGGTTGGCCGCTCGCACCCTCAAGCACCGTCGCGCCGGTCGTCGGGCGCACGCTCACGATGCTCGGGCCCGACTTCCAAGGCCCACGCACGCAGCGAATGGCGATCGGCATTTCTCGCCGCGCGGGCGAGTGGAGTGCGTCGCTCAGCGGCGTGTATCGGCACACGGACTTCCTCGCCCGCCGCCGCGACCTCAACCTGCCGTTCTCGCCCGTCGGCAGCGACCAGTATGGTCGCCCGCTGTACGGCACCTTGCAGCAGGTCGGTGCCATCGTGACGCCGGTGCCGGGCTCGAACCGCCGCTTCGGCGAGTTCGATGCCGCGCACGTGCTCGAAGCCAGCGGCTTCTCCAACTTCTGGGGCGTGACGCTTGGGCTCGAGCGTGTGCGCGAGACCGGCTTGAGCGTGGGCTTCAACTACACGTACAGCGCCACGCGCGACAACGTCGCCGGCTTCACCTCGACGCGCATCTCGCCCTTCCCCGACGGACTTGGCGGCAACGACTGGGCCGAGGGCATTTCGGATTTCGACGCACCGCATCGCGCGTTGGTCGCCGCGGATTGGGCCGTGGGTCCCTCAGTGCGGCTCGGCTTCGTGTACCGCGTGAGCTCCGGCGCGCCGTTCACGGCGGGCCTGCGCGGCGGCGTGGATGCCAACGGTGACGGTGATTGGCGCAACGATCCGGCATTCATCGATCCGGCGCTCAGCGGACTCGACACCTTGCTGGCGGACTGGGATTGCCTGCGCAGCGACGTCGGCGGATTCGCCACGCGCAACAGCTGTCGCGGCCCGATCGCCCAGCGACTCGATGTCCGTGTGGCCCTGGGGGTCGGTCAGGTCGCGTCGGGTCGCATCGAGCTGCTGCTCGAGGGCCTGAACGTGCTGCCCTTCGAGCAGGGTCCGGTGGACCGGGCACTGCTGTTGGTGGATCCCACAGCCGCGCTCACCACGAACGCCGGCACCGGCGTGACCACCGTCCCGTACATCGTGAACCCGAACTTCGGCAAGGTGCTCGTGGACCGCTCGCCTGGGCCACTGTTCCGCGTCGGCCTGAGGATCACGCCGTGATGCGCGCATCTCGACTCACGCTCGCCGGCCTGGCACTCGCGGCACTCGCCGCCTGCGACAATGCCGGCGCCTACCGCACGGTGGGCATCACCGCCACCGGCGTGGTGCGCGGCCTCGTGTACTTCGACGCCAACGGCTCGGGCGGGTTCGATGCCGCGGACGCACCGCTCGCTGGCGCCCGGGTGCGGCTGGTGCTGCCTCTCTCCAACGACACGCTGCTCCGCGCGGTGACCGGCGTGGACGGCAGCTTCCGTGTGGATGGCGTGCCGGTGGGTTCCTACAACGTCGTCGTGGATCCGACCAGCGTGGGCGACAGCGCGCAGATCGTGCGCGTCACGGCCGGTCCGTTGCAGTTACGGCCCGCGGATTCTGTGAGCGTCGAGGCCGTCGCCAGCTTCCCGCTGCGCACCACGCAGCAGGTGCGTTCGGCCACGCTCGGCGAGCGCATCTTCGTGACTGGGGTGGCGCTGCACGGCCGCGCCACGTTCAGTGACACGTTGCTGCACGTCGTGGACACCAGCGGAGCGTTGCGCGCCACGCGCGTGCGCCCCACGGCGGCCGTCGAGGGCGACAGCGTGCGCCTCCGTGGGCGCGTGGCCCTGCGCAACGGCCAGCGCGTGCTCGACGACGTGACCGTCTATGTGCTTGGCGCCACCTTCGTGCCCACTGCGCCCGTGCTGTCCAGTTTGGTGGCCTCGACTGGCGATGCTGGCGGACGCGATGCGGCGCTCGTGCGGGTGCTCGATGCTGTGGTCAGCGACACGGCCACCGTGCTCGGCAACCTCACGATGACCGTGAGCGATGGCAGCGGCGACCTCACCGTCGTGCTTGATCGCCTCGCGGACATCGCCTTCCGCGCGCCCTTCGCCGTGGGGTCGCTGGCCGCTGGCGCCCGCTACGACCTCACCGGCGTGCTCGTCCCCACGGGGACGGGGACTTGGGTCTTGCGCCCGCGTGGGGCGCTGGACCTCGTGCCGCGCTAAGCGCCGTGCCGGGCGCGTCGCGCGCCGGGGACGTCCGGCACTTCTTCACGGTTGACGTCGAGGAGTACTTCCAAGTGGTCGCGTTGGCGCCGTACGCGCCGATGGACCGCTGGGAGTCCTTCGAGTCCCGCGTCGAAGCCAGCGTGGATGCTTTGCTCACTTTGATGGCCCGCCATCAGGCACTCGGCACCTTCTTCACCGTCGGTTGGGTTGCCGAGCGTCATCCAGAGATGATGCGGCGCATCGTGGCGGCGGGGCACGAGGTCGCCTCGCACACCTACGACCACCTGCGCATCACGCATCAATCGCGGGAACACTTCCGCGAGAGCGTGCGCCGGACCAAGCGCATCATCGAAGACATCACCGGCGCGCGCGTGCAGGGATTCCGCGCGCCGAGCTTCTCGATCACCGAGGGCAATGAATGGGCGCTCGATGTGCTGATCGAGGAGGGCCACACCTATGACTCCTCGCTGTTTCCGGTGAAGCGGAAGGGCTACGGCTACCCGAGCGGCAAGCAGGATCCGTACTGGATCGAGCGCTCTTCGGGACGCATCGCCGAGTTTCCACCGGTGACCTTGGACACGCTCGGCCAGCGACTTCCCGCGGCCGGTGGCGCGTATTTCAGGATTTTGCCACCGCAGCTCGTGCACGCGGCGCTTCGCAGTGCCGAGGGGCGCAAGCAGCCGGGGACATTCTATATCCACCCGTGGGAGTGGGATCCGGGGCAACCGCGGCTGCAGGTGCCGCTTCTCACGCGCATCCGGCATTACGCGGGGCAGGCCAAGGTGCTTCGCAGAGTAGGTGAGCTGTTTAGTAAGTTCAGCTTCACCTCCATCGAGCGGGGAGCCACAATGCTTTCGGCGCCGGTGAGCTAGCAGCCATATGTGCGGATTCGCAGGATACTTCACCACCCGG
Organism: uncultured Gemmatimonas sp.; assembly: GCA_964414995.1. Lineage (GTDB taxonomy): Bacteria > Gemmatimonadota > Gemmatimonadetes > Gemmatimonadales > Gemmatimonadaceae > Pseudogemmatithrix. Next base: position 44,390 of record CAYPYY010000002.1, on the reverse strand, counting down.
CAGATGGATGATGGCGCGCATCGGCGTGCCATCGCCGCGATGATCGCTCCAATCGAGCATCGTGGCCCAGACGACAGCGGCGTCTGGGTAGAGCCGAACGTAGGTGTGGCCTTTGGCTTCCGACGGCTTGCGATTATTGATCTTTCCGAGCACGGACACCAGCCGATGCGATCAAGCAGCGGTCGATTTACGATGGTGTTCAACGGAGAGGTCTACAACTTCCAGAAACTGCGCGATGAGCTAGAGCGCCTCGGCGCCACCTTCCGCGGGCATTCGGACTCAGAAGTGATGCTCGCCGCGTTCGAGGCTTGGGGAGTGGAGGCGGCTGTTTCGAGGTTCGACGGGATGTACGCGGTCGCGCTCTGGGATGCATCCGAACGCCGCCTGCACCTGTTCCGGGACCGATTTGGGGAGAAGCCGCTGTTCGTCTATGCCGAGGACGGCTATGTGTCTTTCGGCTCTGAGTTGAAGTCCCTCCGGGCGGGTCCACGCTTTGATCCCGCGGTGGATCGCGACGCGGTCGTCTCGTATCTGCGCTACCTCTGTGTCCCAGCGCCTCGCACGATCTACGCGAAGGCGCGCAAGCTTCGGCCCGGCAGCATCCTCACGCTCTCGGAGCCGAGCGCGACGCTCCCGCAGCCCCGTCCGTACTGGTCACTGACGGAGATTGCGGTCTCCGGTCAGCGGAGTCCGGTTGAGGGTGACGACGCGAGCGTGATCGCCGAAGCCGAACGCATCATCGGGGACTCGGCGGCCCAGCGGATGATTGCGGACGTTCCTTTGGGAGCTTTCCTCTCCGGTGGCATCGACTCGTCAACCGTTGTCGCGTTGATGCAGCAGCGGTCGCCAAAGCCCATTCGCACCTTCAGCATCGGATTCGATGAGTCCGACTTCGACGAGTCGGGTCACGCGGCAGCCGTCGCGAAGCACTTGGGAACTGACCACAATCAGTTTCGCCTGCGAGCGAAGGACGCGCTCGACCTGCTCCCCAACCTGCCGACGTGGTTCGACGAGCCGCACGCGGATCCCTCGCAGCTGCCGACATATCTCATCTGCCGCGAGGCTCGGCGCGAGGTCACTGTAGCGGTAAGCGGCGACGGTGGCGACGAGCTTTTCGCCGGCTACAACCGATACGTGCAGGGCGAGCGGGTGATTGGTGCGGCCACTCGTATGGGGGCCATTGGACGAGCGCTCGTTTCCGGAGCCACGTCGGCGTTCACCCCGAATCAGTGGAATCGGCTCGCAAGCGGAATGGGTCGACTTGCCCCCACGGCCGCGCGCTATCGCGACCCTGGAGAGAAGCTGCAGAAGATCGGCGCGGTGATGCGATACGCGACCTCAGAAGGGCAATACCGGTCGCTCCTCTCATCGGCATTCCAGGAGCCGCAGGCGATGGTTCCCGGAGGAGCCCGCCTGCCCGATGCCGTCGACACGGCGTTCAGCGATGGGCTGCAACTGGGACTCGTCGAGCGGATGATGTCGGCGGACCAGCTCGAGTACCTCCCGGACGATCTGCTCGCGAAGGTCGACCGCACGAGTATGGCCGTAAGTCTCGAGGTGCGCGTCCCGCTGCTCGGACGCGAGGTTGCCGAGTTCGCGTGGCGCTTGCCGCGTCGCTTCAAGCTTCGAGACGGCGAGACAAAATGGATCCTTCGGCAGGTGTTGTACCGACACGTCCCGCGCGCCGTGATTGAACGGCCAAAGATGGGATTCTCAGTGCCGATCGACCGCTGGATGAGAGGAGAGTTGCGCCCTTGGGTGCAGCAGCAGCTCTCGGCTCCGGCGCTACAGCGCTCTGGCCTGTTGGATCCTTCGAGCGTTGCCGCCGCACTTCGCGCGTTCGAGCGCGGCGATGGATCAGTCTCAGGCTTGGGCATCTGGGCGCTGGCGAATCTCCAGGCGTGGGCGGAGAAGTGGCTATAAACACGATCCAGGTCCAGCCCTTCACCGGCTCTGTCACCGAGTGGAACAACTTCGCCGCCGCGCAACACGGCTTCACCGCCTTCCACCGCCTCGAGTGGAGCGACGTCATCACCCGCGTGCACCGCAACGAGGTGCTGGCACTCGCCGCGCGCGATGTCGCCGGCACCCTCCGCGGCGCGCTCCTGCTCGCCCGCCTCAAGAGCGCGGCCTTCGGCCACTATCTCGTTTCGATGCCGTACCTCAACTACGGCGGCCCGCTCGGTGACGACGATGCCGTCCGCGCGCTCTGCGAGCACGCGAACGCGCTCGCTGCTTCGCAGGGCGTGAAGCTGCTCGAGATGCGCTCGGCGCGCGAGCTCCCGGTGGATCTGCCGGTCAGCACGCGAAAGATCACTGTCGTGCTCGCACTCGAGGGCAACGCCGAGTCCGTGTTCAACAAGTTCAAGGCCAAGCTGCGCAGCCAAGTGCGCCGCCCGGCCAAGGAAGGCGTGGAGATCCGGATGGGCGCCGGCCAGGTGGACGCCTTTCACCAGGTCTTTGCGCGCCATATGCGCGACCTCGGCACACCCGCCCAGCCGCGCAGCTTCTTCCGCGCCATCGCCGAGCTCTTCGGCGACGATGCCTGGTTCGCTACCGCGTGGCTCAAAGGGCAGCCGATCGCGTGCGGCGCCGGCTTCCGCTGGGGCAGCGAGTTCGAGATCACCTGGGCATCGTCGTTGCGCGAGTACAACAAGGTCAGCGCGAATATGGGCCTGTACTGGGCGCTGATCGAGCGTGCGGCCAACGAGGGCCTCACACGCTTCAACTTCGGGCGTTGCACACCCGGTTCCGCCACGCACACGTTCAAGAAGCAGTGGGGCGCCGAGGACGAGACGCTCTGGTGGTACAACCAGCGAGGAAGCGAGGGCGCCGGCACGCCGTCGCCCGACTCGGCGAAGTTCCGCTTGGCCGTGAAGGTCTGGCAGCGGCTGCCGCAGGCGGTTACCGATACCTTGGGACCGATGTTGGTCCGCAGCATTCCCTAAGCGTATCGCGATGCTCTCGCTCGACTCCACTGTCGTCGCCAGCACCAACCAGGTCTCCTCCGACCTCGCTGGCGAGACGGTGCTGCTCAACCTCACGACCGCGCAGTATCACGGATTCACCGGCGTCGGCGCTCGGGTCTGGGAGCTCATTCAGTCTGCGCGGCCGGTGCGCGAGGTCTGCGCGACGATCGCGTCCGAGTACGAGGTCGAGACAGCGCAGTGCGATGCGGACGTGTTGGCGTTCCTGACGCAGTGCGAGGAGCGCGGTCTCCTCGAGGTGCGGGGTGGCGCGTAGTGCGCTCGGCAAGTTCTTCGGGCTCCCCGCGTGGGAGCGCCGCCTGCTGCTCCGAGCGATCGCCACGCTCGGCGTGGCCCGCCTTACGTTGAAGCTCCTGCCCTTCGCTCGCGTGCGGCGCCTGCTCACGCCGCGCCCCGGTGGCAGCGCACAGCCGAACATCACGCCGCTCGCAGTGCGCTGGGCCATCACGCACGCGCAGCGCATCATCCCCGATGCCACCTGCCTGCCGCAAGCAGTGACGGCCGAGGCGCTGCTCGCGCGCGGCGGGCATCCTGCGGTGCTACGCATCGGTGTGACTAAGCGCGCGGCAAAAGGATTCGTCGCGCACGCCTGGGTCGAGAGTGGGAATCGCATCATCGTCGGGGACTTGCCTGAGGGGCTTGGTGAGTTCGCGCACTTGCCTCCGTTGCCTGGTGCTTGGGAGGACGCGTGATTGGATTCTTGCGGGTCTCCAACGGCGGGCACCACGAAGGCACGACGGGCTCCGATGCTGGGCTGGCTGCCGTAGCGCCGGAGTTGCGTGAGTCGCTTGAGGCGGCGCTTGGGGCGGTGCCGTATCCGACGCCGCAGCGGGAGTGGCGCGCGTTGGGGCACGCGGTCCTTGGGGTGGCGACGCGGCCGGATTTCGTGGACGAATGCATCTCTGCGCCTGGGTCGTTGATTGCGGCGCTCAATGGGCGGGTGGACAATGCGGATGAGTTGCGTCGGGAGGCGGCAGTCGCGGCGCATCTCTCTGCCGCCGCTTCGAACGACGCGGATCTGGTGGTCGCGGTGTTTCGCGCCGAGGGGGTCCGCGGTGTGGCGCGGTTGCGCGGTGCGTTCGCCGGCGTGGTGACCGACGGCCGCGTGCTCTGGGCGTTTCGCGATCAGGTGGGGTTCAAGCCGCTGTTCTTCCGCGACGATGCGCAGGGCATTGTGGTGGCGGGTGAAGCGCGGCAGGTCCTCGTTGCCTGTGGGCTCACGGAAGAGCCGCATCTCGATGTCGTGGATGGGATGTACATCGGCGGGTTGCCGTCGAGTGCGCCGGCGGCTTTCAAGGGTGTGCGACGGCTGGCGCAGGCGGGTCATCTTGAGTGGCGGGCGGACCGTCCGCTGCAGCTCACGCGCTATTGGGCGCCGTGGGAGAAGTTCGAGACCTCGCGCATCGGTGTCGCCGAGGCCGAGCGGGAGTTCCTGCGCTTGCTCGAGCGTGCGGTACATCGCTCAATGACGGGCAACGACCTCGTGCTGCTGAGCGGCGGGCTCGACTCTCCGGCAGTTGCGGCGTACGCGGCGCCGGAGCACCAACGCCGCAGCGCGCGTCCGCTCGGTGCGCTCTCCGCGGTGTTTCCCGACCTGCCGGCGGTGGACGAATCCGAGCTCATCGCGCTCACGGCGAAGCGATACGAGATGGACCTGCACACGTATCGGCCGCAGGCCAAGGCCCTCGACGATGTGGAGCTCTGGTGCGAACGACTCGGCTCGCCGGTGCCGACGCTGTCCATTCCCGAGGTCTACGAGGCATACGCGAAGGTGAAGTCGCTGGGCTACGGCAACGTGCTCACAGGCGAGTTCGCCGAGCTGACCTACGGCAAGTATCCGCACTTGTACTCGCACCTGCTTTGGTGCGGGCGTTGGATCACCTTGCTGCGGATGATCCAGAGCGAACACCGCCGCACGCGGGCCTCGCGGCGGGACATCCTGCGTACCGTGCTCGAGGGACTCACCCCTGGCCGCGTGCTCAATCGGCGGCTGGTCGCGCAGGGCATCGACTCGGCGGAGCAGATCCCGAGCTGGGCACCGGAGGGCAGTTACGATCCCAACCTGCCGAGTCCGGACCTGCTGCCGCCGCCCTGGGAGCGCTATCGCGCGTTGCAGCTGTGGGGCTTCGAGGGCTGCACCGTTACGATGGACGCCGATGCGACGACCGCGGCCATCGCCGGCGTGACGATCCGGCGTCCGCTTGCCGACGTGGATCTGTGGGAGTTCTTCATCTCGCTGCGAGCGGAGGTGAAGTTTCCCACGCAGGAGTGGAAGTCGCTCGCGCGGCGCGCACTGCGCGGCGTAATTCCCGACGAGATCCTCGATCGTCGCAAGAAGACGTTCTTTGACGAGCACGTCGGCCTGCAGGTGGACTACCCGCTGCTTGAGCGTCTGCTCAGCAATACTTGGCACAAGGTGCCAGCGGTGGACTATGACGAGCTGCTGCGTCGGATCCGCGCGCGCGATCTCTCGCTGCTGGACTGGATGACCGTGCGCGAACTCGCGCGCGTGCACGCCTTCCTCAACCGCTGGGCACCGCAGTGAGCGGGCCGGCGCTCTTCGGCTTTGCGCTCGACGCGCCGTTCCCGCTGCGCTTCGCCCGCGACGGAGGGGGCGTGGAGCGGCTCACGATTCGCGAAGGTCCCGCGAACGCGACGCCGCCCGAATCAGGATTCTTGGTCGAGTGGCCGCTGCAGGGCAGCGAGCAGGAGGTGATTGCCGGCCTCTACGAGCGCCCGGGCGGCTTCGAGTACTGGACCACCGATGCGGGACGTTTTGCCGTGGACGTCGAGCGCGGCGTCATCGAAGTGCCGCCGATGGACGATGTGATCCTGCGCGAGCAGCGGCTCAACGGCATTCCACTTGCCCTCGCCTACACTGCGCGCGGCGACATCGCGTTGCACGCGGCGGCGGTGGAGATCGACGGCGGCGCCGTGCTCCTCGCAGCGCCATCGCGGTTCGGGAAGACCACGTTGGCGATGGCCTTCCACGCGCAGGACTACGCGATGCTCGCTGAGGATCTGGTGGCGGTGCGCGTGGGCACTCGCGAGGTCCTGCCCGGGCCCGCAGTGATTCGCCTGCGCGCCGATGTGTATTCGGGCTCACCGCCGGCGGGGCTCGAGGAGGTCGCGCGACGCGGCGAGCGCGTGTTTCTCTCCCCGCCAGTCGGCCAGCGCGGCTCCGCCGCCGCGCGGCGACTCAAGGCGATTGTCTTCCTGCGCGAGGCGGAGTCAATCCGCGTCGAGCGCGCGTCACCGATTGCGGCGGTCAAGGATCTCTGGCACCTGAACTTCCGGCTCCCCTCGGCGCAGGCGCGGGAGCAGTCGTTTCGCGCGCTGTCGGACCTCGTCGGGCGCACGCCGGTCTGGGACTTGCACCGCCCGTTTCGGCTGGACGCGCTGGAGCAGACGGTTCAGGCGATCGTGGGCTGTGGTTCTGAGTGATGTTGCGCGCTCGCATCAGTGTGTGTGATGGTGCACAGGCGAACCCCGACCGGCCCAGCCAATTTGACACTTCCGACAGTTGAATAAGTCTTTACCGCAGAAAGACTTGACTATAGGACGCGCACAAACAGGACGTGGCAAGGCATTTGCACAGGTTGCATACGGAAGCTGTCTCGCTACTCCCTCACCCTGCAGGATTCCAATGCGCCAGACCTATGTTGCTCCCTCCATCGTGGACTACGGCTCCATCGCCGAGTGCACGTTCGTAACGCCCGCCGTCGCGCGGAAGAAGAAGATTCCCGTGGGCAATATGCCCAAGATCTCCGACGGCAACTATCAGTGCTCCTCCCTCGCCGGCGTGTACGCCGGACAGGGCGGCAAGAACTTCCAGGTTCTGCTCTGCGACAAGTTCGGCGAGTACTCGCACGGCGGCAGCACTGGGTCCTGAACCCGTCGGCGCTCGAGACACTTCCACTGAGGCCCCGCCACCGTTCCGGTGGCGGGGCTTCGGCTTTTCTCCACGCGTATAGATTCACGCCGTGACCGGCCAACGCGTCCGCTACGCCCTCCGCACCGCCCGCATCCTTTGGCAGGCCTCCGGCCCGCTGATGATTGCTTGGGTTGCGACCCTCGTGCTGCAGGGCATCGTCCCCGTGGCCACGGTGTGGCTCACCAAGCCCCTCGTGGACGGCCTGCAGGCCGCCATCGGCGGCGGCACCTCGGCTGAGGCCCTGCAGCCCCTGCTGGGCATCGCCACGCTCTACGCCGTGCTGCTGGTGAGCACCGAGCTGCTCGGCACCGCGCGCCTATGGATTGGCCTCGCACAGTCCGAGCGCGTGCAGGACCACTTGGCTGATTTGGTCCACGCCAAGTCCGCGACCGTAGACTTCGCGTTCTTCGAGAATGCCGACTCGCTCGACAAACTCGACCGCGTGCGCTCCGATGCTGTCGGGCGCCCGCTGCAGCTGCTGGATGGCTTCGGCAGTCTGGTCCAGAACACGATCACCGTGACTGGCATCGGGGCCCTGCTCGTGGCCTACGGGCCCTGGGTGGCCGTGGCGCTGCTCGCGGGCACCCTGCCGGCCTTCTTCGTGGTGATGAAGGCCAATCGCGAGCAGCACGCCTGGTTCCTCTCCAGCACAACGGACCGGCGGCGCACGGCCTACGTGAGTGAGTTGCTCACCGACGCCGCACCCGCAGCCGAAGTGCGGCTCTTCGGCTGGGGCGACTTCCTGCGCGCCAAGTACCGCCAGCTCCGAAAGCGTCTCGTAGGCGAACGGATGCGGATGATTCGCCGGCACTCCCTCAAGCGGCTCGGCGCCGAGGCGGTGGCGATCCTGAGTTCGGGCGGCGTGCTCGGCTGGATGGTGTGGCGGGCCTTGAACGGTTTGGCTACGCTCGGCGACATCGCGCTCTTCGCGCAGGCCTTCCAGCGCGCGCAGGGCCTCGTGCGCGCGCTGTTCGGCAACGTGAACCAACTGCACTCCAACGCTCTGTTCCTCGAGAACCTCTTCGAGTTTCTCGACCTCAGGCCCACGGTGGTGGGACCGCCATCTCCGGCAGCGGTGCCAGCGCCCCTGCGCCAGGGGATTCGCTTTCGCGAAGTGACGTTCCGGTATCCCGGCACGGACCGCGTGGCCTTGGATCGGTTCAGTTGCGAGATCCCCGCGGGGCGCACCGTGGCGATCGTCGGCGCAAACGGGGCGGGGAAGTCCACGTTGATCAAGTTGCTTGCGCGATTCTATGATCCGCAGGAGGGCAGCGTCGAGATTGACGGCGTAAACCTGCGCGAGATGGATCCCGGTGCCCTGCACGGCATAATGACGGTGATGGTGCAGCATCCTGTGCCCTTCCAGGGTTCGGCGCGCGAGAACATCACGATGAGCGACCTGCGTAGTGCGCCCACGCCGGCGCGCATAGACGAAGTGGTGCAGGATGCCGGCGCGACCGCGCTTGTGAGTCGATTGCCGCAGGGATTGGATTCGTTGCTTGGCAAGCAGTTTCCGGGCGGGACTGAGCTGTCCGGCGGCGAATGGCAGCGCATCACGATGGCTCGGGCGTACTATCGGCGCTCACCGCTGGTGGTGTTGGATGAGCCCACAAGCCAGATGGACTCGTGGGCGGAGCACGAGTGGTTCGCGCGCTTTCAGCATCTCACGCAGGGCGCGACGGCGGTGATTGTGACGCACCGCTTGGCGATTGCGCGGCGCGCGGACCTGATTCACGTGATGGATGCTGGGCGCGTGGTGGAGACCGGGACGCACGACGAACTTATTGCACGTGGTGGGCGCTACTCAGAGTCTTGGGCGGCACAGCAACAAGCCATCGATACGGCAGAATCAGCCTAGTAGCGTCTCCCGAAGGTAGCGGGACCAGCCGCTGGCGTTCTTCATGTGGCGCAGGTATCGCTCGCTGGCGGTCTCCGTGCTCGCCGTCCCGTAGGCCTTCTCCCACTTGTGCTCGGGGTCGTAGCGGCCGGGGTCTGCGTGACCGCTCCAGCGTGGCCGTAGCGCGGCGTACCACAGGTACCGCGTGAGTTTCTCCGAAGGGCTTGGTGTCGATTCGCCGGGGGCGTTCAGTGCGACATAGTGACGCTCCAGCGGCCGCCTCAGCAGTTCCGCGGTCGGCGGCTCCAGCGACTCCAGCACACGAGGTGGCACACTGATGCCGCAGAGCGTCGCCGCCAAGCGCAAAGTCCAGTACGCGCAGGTCGCCGACTTGGTGGCCTTGGCCTCCGCCACGAACGCATCCCAGTCGAGATCCGGAAGCTCAAGGATCAACTGTACCGCGCGAAACGTCCGCCAGCCGCCGAACACGAGCGTATGCTGCCACGCGTAGTGCACTGCGGTGTGCAGCAAGAGGTGCGTCGGGCTTGGCACCATCGCGCCGGCGAAGGGCGCCGGCGCCGGCCGCGCAGAAGCCCAGAACGAGTCCTCCGTGATGCCGAACGGCTGGTCGTCCGGCATCAGCGCTACGTGCAGCTCAAGCCGCATTCCCGGCAAGCTGGGATCCACGAAATGCGGCAGGTGGTGTGCGTCCTTCAGCATCTCGAGGTACACCTTGTTCTCGGTGACCTTCCAGCCGGCACCGAGCAGCGCCTCAGATGCCTTGGCCACGTCGGAGCGCCGCACGAGCAGGTCCACGTCGGTCATCGGCCGCGAGCGGAACGTTGGGTCGCGGAGCGCGCCGAGGGCCGCGCCCTTGAGCAGCAGCGATTGCACCCCCGCAGCCGAGAGCGCCTCGACGCTCTGCTGGGCACGTCGGGCGAGGTGCTGCATCCGCAGGTCCCCCACCAACGCCAGGCGACGCATTCCCTCGGCGAAGGCGTCCGGTACCCGCTCGAGTGACGCTGGCGCCGCCTGCAGCGACTTCCACACCGCCAGCGACGCCACCTGATACTCAGCCAGCCCGAAGAGCCGCGGCCAATCCGTGACGCGCGCGCAGAGTGCATCCAGCTCCGCCGCGGGAATGATGCCCGCCGCGCTGCGGAAGACGACCCGCGCTTCGGAGCTCAGAGTGAGGGGAGAAGGCACGCCTGAAAACTACCGTCCGCTACCCACGGAGGCGTTTCGCGGCGGCTCGCGCCAGCCGCGCGAGGGCCGCGCGCGCGGGGTTCGGCTCGTACTCCCACTCCCCGCCTACACGCACGAGATTCTTGCTGAAACGGCGCTTGAAGTCGGAGATGCCCGCGCGCGGGTCGTGACGCGCCTCGGCGGGCACCGCGCCGCCCAAGTCGAACCAGGTGCAGCCCTGCGCCTTCGCCCAGCGGATGAGATCCCACATCAGCGGGTACATCATCGAGACCTTGATGTCCTCCACCCGCGTGGAACCGGCGTCGTCGTAGTGCGCGTGATCGCCGTGGTTGCAGCCCCAGGCGTAGGCGAGCAGCGCTTCCGGGTCGTCACGGCCGGCGCGGAAGAGTCCGACCAGCCGCGAGGCCTCGGGCAACTCTCGGCCTAGCGCGATGCGTGCGGGCCAGGGCCGCGGCTCGAACGCGCCGCCCGTCCGCGCGAAGGTCTCACGCGCAAGCTCGTTGAGCCGCGCGCCATAGCGTTCATCGGTGATCGTGCGCATCTCCACGCCGCGCGATTCCCACCCGCGCAGGTCTCGACGCGTGGTCTGCGAAAACGACGCGAGGATCTCGGCCTCGCTGCCCGAAAGGTCCACGATCAGCGTGTCGCGATAGTGGCGGATGAACTCCAGCTCGCGGAACCCCGCGCCGCGCATCCGCTCGGCCACCAACCGGCGTTCCGCTTCGGTGCGCAAGACGGTCTCGATGTTCATTCGCAACACCCGCGGCTCGTTGTGCGCGAGGTCGCGGGCCGCGGCGATCAATTCGGCGCCGGCGTTGCCGGAGAGCGCCGCGCCGGCGTGCTGTGCGCGCAAGAGCACGTGACCGGGCAGTGCGCGCGACGCTGATAGCTGGAAGCCGAGCAGTGCTCGCAGCTGACCGTCCGTGCCGTGCACTGAGAGCAGTCGCGCATCCTGGCCGTGCAGGCGGCTCCACGCGCCGCGCGATGGCAGGGGGAGCGGCAGTCCCGCCTTGACGGCGCTGCGCTCAAGGTCGGTCCAAGCGTGGTCAGCCGGGCGGCTGGTGCGGGCCTGCATCGCCGGAAATCAACCGCCCTCGCCTGTGCCGCGGTAGCGGCATCACCCCTCCGCGGACTACGGCGGGCCCAGCGGCAGCGCCTCGCAGAAAAGCAACTGCTCGTAGCTTCTCCGAACCGGGTCGGCCCCGTGGCGCTGCAGCTGCGCAAGGGCCCGCGCCATCAGCCGGGCACGGCGCAGGCGCTCGACCTGGCTGAGCCGGCGGTCCAAGTCCACCAACCGCAGTTCCAGCCGCTCCGCCGCTGCCTCCTGCTCGCGGATGGTGGCGTAGGCCGGATCCTGCCGGATCGCGGAATCGACTGCCGCCGTGGCCAACGCGAGCAGCTCGTCCAGCCGTTCGGGCTCATCCGCCGGAAGTGAGGGATATGCCTGGCGCAAGCGTTCGCGCAGTGCGCGGCGCGTCTCTGCGGCCAGCGCCTCCAGGGACTCGGCTTCCCTCGAGAGCTGCGCGATCTGCGCCTGGAGTGAATCCGTCCGCCGTCGCATTGCAGACCCGAGCGCCCGTCCGTCCTCCGGGAGCCCGTACCGAGAGGCCATCTCCCGGGCGAGCCGACCATACACGTTGTCCGGCAGCCGCCCCGTACCCACCCAGCGCGTGAACCACGGCTGCGCACGCTCCAGATAGTCCTCGGAGGTGGATCGCGGCAGGTCGCCGTTGTATCCCTCGATGAGCGTGTACAGGTGCGAGTCGAAGGGGGTCACGCGCCCATCGGCATCGCGGTCGCTGGCCTTCGCCACGGCGTTGCCTAGCCGGTCGCGTCCGGTGAGCCCAGACACGAAGTACGTCGTATAATCCCGGTAGTCGCCCAGCTCGATGCTCGCCGAGCAACCCTCGCTTTCGCGCTCCGAACTTTCTGCGAAGAATCCGCAGCGTGTGCCGCGGGCCAAGGCGAGCGACTGCTCTGCATTCTCGTGCACCGCCCGCGCGAAGGCACCCGAGTAGCACTGCGTCATCACGAAGCGCACCGGCACCTGCGGGTCCACCTGCGCGAGGATGCGCTCGAACTCGCGCACGCTCAGGAAGGTCGAGTTCCACAGTCGCAGTGCGTTCTCCGCGCGGTCGCGCTCCCAGCTTCCGTGCCCATTGTAGATGATCATCGCCTGATCACCAGGCACCAGCGACTTCAGGTAGTTCGTGAGCACGGGAATCAGTGAATCGCGCTCGGTCGAGCCGACCACGTCGGCCACCGTGTGGGCGCGACTGCGCAGGCGGTTCTCGTGGCTGAGGCCATACACCGCGGCCAGTGCCTCGTACGGCAACGAGACGCTGTCGTGCCGCGGCAGCAGCTCGACGACGGTGTTGGGCGGCGGGTTCTTGCCGCCGGCGAAGAAGACCGTGACGCCGGCCTCCGGCAACAGTGCGCGCAGCGAGGCCACCACCCACTTCACGTTGAACTCGATCTGTGCCTCGGAGTTCTCCGGTGTCGGCCCGCCGCCGATCAGGAAGAAGCGATCGGTCGCGAGCACCGTCGCCGGGAGCAACAGCAGGGCAAGGAGGGTCCGCCGCACGCTCAGGCGCCCCGCTGCGCGCGCGCGGTGAAGAGCCACTCGAGTGGCTGGCTGAGAACCAGCCCGAACACTGCGCCAACCAGCGCCAGGGCCAGCGACTCAGGGAGCAGCGGCGAGCCGGCAAGCGCGCTGCCCAGCGTCAGCCCCAGCGCGGCGCCTGCGCCGACGAGCACCGGCCGCAGGGCATCGAGTCCCCGCCGCCGCACGACCAGCGTGCCGAGCCCCACAAGCAGGGCCGCAGCGACATAGCTCGTGGGCAATGCGCGCACGAAATCGGCGAGCAGTCCCTCGGCGATGGCGCGCTGCTCGTACGTCGCTTGGTGGAGGAACAATCCCTCGCCGAGGAGACTGTCCACGGTCACCAGCGCCGCGGTGAACAGCGGGAAGCCGAGCAACGGCGCCACGAGCAGTCCAATCACCGCGCGACGCATTACGAGTGCTTCCGCACGATGAAGTCACCGAGCACCAGCACGTCGAGTCCCGTGCTGTAGAAGCAGCGGATCGCCTGAAGCGGATGCTCGACCATCGGCTCGCCCATAATGTTGAAGCTCGTGTTGAGGATCACCGGAACACCGGAGCGCTCGGCGAACTCGCTAATGAGGCGGTGATAGCGCGGGTTCGTGTCCGCGCGCACGGTCTGCAGGCGTGCGGAGCCGTCCACGTGGGTCACCGCCGGAATGACCCCGCGCTTCTCGGGTCGCACCATACAGACCTTCAGCATAAAGGGATCCTCGACCTCGATCTCGAAGAGCTCCTGCCGGCGTTCCACCAGCGCCGACGGCGCGAAGGGCCGGTACGCCTCACGGTGCTTCACTTCGGCGTTGATCTTGTCCTTCATCCCCGGGATGGTGGGGTCGCAGATGATGCTGCGGTTGCCGAGCGCGCGCGGGCCGATCTCCGACTTGCCCTGGAACCAGCCGATGATGTGGCCCTCGCGGAGCATCGCCGCCGTCTCGGCGCAGATGTCTGCGGAGCGCTCGTACGGGAGCTTGCACTCCTTCAGGAGTGCTTCGATCTCCTCGTTGGAGTACTCGAGCCCGGTGTAGGGCTTGTCGTGGTGGTGCCGATCGGGGCGTCCGAGCACGTGGTTGTAGACGTAGTACGCGGCCCCGATGCTCGTGCCGTTGTCGCCCGCGGCGGGCATCACGTAGACGTCCTTGAAGCGCGTCTCGCGGAGGATGCGGCCGTTCATCACGCTGTTGAGCGCGACCCCTCCGGCGATCACCAAATACTCGGCGCGCGAGCGCCGTTCGAGGAGACGGCACATCTCGAGCACGCGGTCCTCGAGGACCCTCTGGGCTGCGGCGGCCACATCGTGGTGGTGCTCGGCAAAGGGGCCAGGCGCCTTCCGTGGCGGGCCAAAGGTCTCGACGTACTTGGGACCGATGCGGCCGTGGCCCCAGTTGTTGTATGTGAAGTACGACTGGTCCACGTGCACGCGGCCGTCGCGGTCTACGTGCACGAGCTTGCCCATTTCGTTGGAGAAGCGCTCGGGATCGCCAAAGGGGGCGAGCCCCATCGTCTTGCCTTCGTCGTAGTTGGGTTGGAAGCCGCAGAACTCCGTGGCGGCCTCGTAGAACGAGCCCAGCGAGTGCGGAAAATAGCTCTCGGAGAAGCAAGTGAAGTCGCGGCCGTCGGTCTCGCCCAGCCAAGTGGTAGACCATTCGCCGGAGCCGTCCATCGAAAGGAGGGCGGCGCGTTCGTAGGGCGAGACGAAGAACGAGCCGCCGATGTGCGAGAGGTGGTGCGCCACGTTGTGCAGCTGCGGCCGGCGGGGGCCAGAGAAGGTCTTGGCGAACCAGGCCTTGAACTCGCGCTGCTTCTGGAAGGCGCGCCAGTACTCGTGCTTGAGGAAGGGCAGCACGCGGGTGCCGAGGGTCAACGCGAACGCCGCCTTCTTCTCCCAGTCCTTGAGTGGATCAATGGACACCGCGACGTGATGGATGTCCGCTGGGCTGAGTCCTGCTGCCGCGATGGCCCGCGCGATGGACTGATGCGGGAATCCCCAGGTGTGCTTCTGGCGCGTGAAGCGCTCTTCCTCGAGCGCGACGACCAGCTCGCCGTCGCGGAGGATGCAGGCGGAGGTGTCGTGGTAGAAGTAGTTGATGCCGAGGATGTTCATTGGCGTCGCGCGGCATCACGCAGCCGCTTGGCGAGTTCCTTGACGGAGCGCGCGGCGTAGAGCGCGCGTCCCCGCCAGGTCGTGTTGTAGACGAAGACCGTATAGACCGGTTCGACGGGGAAATGCCAGCGGGCGGCCCACGCCGGGTTGGTGGTGAGGTTGACCTCGTTGATACCGGGGTCCGCGACCATTTCCTCGAGGAAGGCCTTGAGGAGGATCCCGCCTGGCCCGACGTCCTTGAAGTCGGGGTGGAAGCCGATCTTGAGCAGGTACCAGGTGTCGTCGCTGCGCACCATCAGCTGGGCGGCGGCGTCGCGGCCGCCGATGGTGAGGAAGTCGATGCGCGCGCGCTGGTCCTCGCCGAAGCTGCGCATCACCTCGCGGTGGAAGCGTTGAGCTCGGGTGTCGGCCGCCAGCGAGGTTCCGGCGCCGGCGCTGCCCTTCCAGCCGGCGTCCTCGAGGGCCACGAATCGGTCGAATGCGCCTGTGTGGACAGCGGCCACGTCCGTGACGCGCTCTATGGCGAGCGCGCCGTAGGTGCGCTCCGCACGGCGGCGCAGTCGATCCACGTTGTGCAGGTGCTCTTTGGAGAGCGCCTTGAGCGCGTCTGGGCGGGAGACGTCGCAGTAGGCGTCACCGCCGGCGTCCGAGAGCGCGTAGCGGAGGCCCGAGCGGGGCAGGGTGGCGAGGAGCCGGGAGCGGCGGCGTACACGTGCGAAGCGGAAGCCATCGCAGCGGATGACATCGGCACAGTCGTGGAGGGCGTCCGGGCGATCGGGCGGGAGCTCCACGTCCAGGAGCGAGACAGAGCGACTGCGGGGGCCGAGGGCGATGCGGGCGCCGAGGGCGGCGCGGCCGAATTTCGCGACCGGTATGACGCAGTCGCGGCCGGGGCCGTGGATGAGGACGAGGCGGCCGTTGTCCGCTCGACCGATGCTCTCAAGCCAGCGGAGGTCCGAGGCGAAGGAGCGGGGGGGGTGGGGGTTGGGGGCTGGCATTGAGACTGCGGGCGGAGGCGCGTGCCGCGGACGCAGTATTCATCCGTCGGGGTGCGTCGGACAATCGTGGTTCCCCTGCTTGGTGCTCAGGGGGCTTCCTTCCTCCGGGAGCGGGGAAGCCTGACGGGGTCGACGGCCGCCTCCCGGCGGACCAACGTCGGCAGGCTTCTCGATGGGTCGGGCAGCGACTGGAGTTCGCTCTGGCTCTTGTGAGGCGGTTGGCCGCGACCCACTATTTGGTTGTAGGGGGTGTAGCGCTGTTTCGGACGTTGCGTCCCCCTCGCACGATCGTAGTTCCTTATATGTAATGGAGCATCTGCTATGTTCTCCGCTCAAAGCGCCCAAACGTCTGTGCAGCGTCGTACGCGGCTTTCGACGGGTAATCCTGTGGTGAGAGCCGCACGCTGGATTGCTCTGGTCGTTGCGTTTCCCCTGACGTTCTTTGTGGGCTGCGATCGGGTTCTCGGGTCGCAACCGGAGGCGCCGGCGCAGGTGACGTCGGTTGAGGTTGCGGATGTTTCCGTCGGCGGTGCCACGCTGCAGTGGATCCAGGTCAACAACGGCGCCGGTCGTCCAGCGGACTACTTGGTCGTGGTCGGTACCCCGGCGCCCGCGTGGACTCCAGCCCTTGCAGGCGGGCTCCCCTTTGAGGGGACCGAGATCGGCGCACCAATGGTTGCAGTTGTTGACGGCCTTCCGGGCGCAACGCCACACACTGCGTACGTCGTTGCCTATCGGCAGACCGATGACAGCATCTTTTTCTCCGCGCCGTCCGCTCCGGTCGCGTTTACGCCGGCTGCCCTGGCTCCGCAACGCGTGAACGATGTCAGCGTGCAGTCGGTGGGGCAGACTACGGCAACCATTCGCTGGACGCAGGTGGGGGATGGCGTGGGCGCAGCTTCCAACTACCTTGTGCACTATGCGTCGCCGACTGCGACGTGGCCGACTGATCTGAGCATCACGAAGGAAGTGCTCGGAACCGAAGTCGGACAACCCGCCTCATACGTTGCCACTGACTTGCTGCCTGGCACGACGTATCAGTTTCTTGTGTCGAGTATGCGAGGGCGGCGCGGCGCACCCGGTTCCGAGCTTGGCGCGGTGAGTGATCCCATCTCGCTCACGACTGAGCCCCCGCCTCCGCCGGGCCCGATTGAGGCGTTCACCCCTAACAGGCCTGCTGGCCTGCAGACGATTGCCGAAGTTCTGTTCAGTAGCCCGTCAGACCTGACGAACACCGGGTCGCGAGGAAGCGCGGCTGGCGTCTCGGATGAATCTGCGCCACAGTCTCCTCCGTTCGTGGCGCGGTTTAACTACCCGATCGGAGATGCGGCCGGCTACTACACGGGTTCGCGGGCATTCAACGTTCCGGCTGGCACCGTGCGTGTGTACTTCGCCTACAACTGG
The DNA here is from genome assembly GCA_964414995.1 of uncultured Gemmatimonas sp. Classification (GTDB taxonomy): domain Bacteria; phylum Gemmatimonadota; class Gemmatimonadetes; order Gemmatimonadales; family Gemmatimonadaceae; genus Pseudogemmatithrix. The sequence goes on along the minus strand of CAYPYY010000002.1, from coordinate 27,318 downwards.
AAGCTGAGCCCCGAGTTCACGCTTCACCCCGCGAATCTGAAGGTGTGGTACTTCTACCGCGGTGGTACCAATGGTGGGAGCCTCGTGATCGGACACGATCCGCACCTCGCAGGCGGAAATCTGACGAGCGGGCGATTCGTGATTAATGGTGTTCCGCAGACGTCCGGTGGGCCTGTTATTATGCGCCCGAATGTGGCCGGTGCGCCTGAACTGCTGAGGGGTGTGTGGTACCACACTGAGGTGTTGGCCATTATGAACACATCGCCGACGGTAAGCGATGGGAAGTTGCGGGTTTGGGTGAACGGAGTCTTGAGCATCAGCAACGACAATGTGCGCTTCTCTGAGGGCACGCAGCCGATGGAGTGGCGCCAAGTCAATCTTGACCCGTTTTATGGCGGAAACTCGCCCGGGCATACGATCCAAACCGTTTCCACGTTTTCCGTCGATCACGCCATCCTTGCGACCAGCACGTCTCGCTAGCCGTTCAAATGGAAAACGCTTGTGCAGCGAGCGACGCTTGCCCTTGGCAGCCGTCTCGCGGCGTAGGATTCTGACTGCTTGATCAGCGTCGTCATCCCGGCGCGTAACGAGTCGGCCACGATCGGCAGATGTCTCGAATCGGTGAGAGAGCAGCTCGGTGTCCACGAGCCCGTCGAGATCATTGTCGCGGACAATCAGTCCACGGATGGCACCGGTGCGATAGCCGCCTCGTACGGGGCTGGTGTTGTCGTGTCGCACGCGTCGTCCGTAGCGGGCGTGCGAAACGACGGCGTCCGCCATACCACAGGTGAAATCCTGCTTTTCTTGGACGCTGACTGCTTCCTCGGAAAGGGCTGGAAGGCCGCATTCGATGCCCAGCGCGAGAGGTTGCTGCAGCCTGTTGGTGCAATACTCGGTTCCCACCCATATCCTCCACCCGGAGAGGACGTATTTCTCTGGCGATACTGGTTTTTCCCGTACGTTCGTCGTCAATCTGCCAGCCACGTCGGGTCTGCTCACTTGGTGTGCAGTCGCTCGACCTTTGAATCGCTGAACGGATTCAATGAGCACTTGAAGACCGGTGAAGACTACGACATCTGCCAACGGCTTATTTCGCGGGGCGGCGAGATCGTGGTCGAACGATCGCTCGTCGCATTTCACGACGGCTATCCTCGTCACCTGCTTGACTTTGTGCGTCGCGAGATGTGGCACGGAGTTGGGGATGTTTCAAGCATCCGCAGTATCGCTCAATCGCGAGTCGCCCTTGCCGGGTTGCTGTTCCTGGGAAGCCTGTGCCTCGCGCTAGCGTCATTGGCACTCGGGTGGACCGCGCTTGCGCTATCCGCGGTTGCGACCAGCGTGATTGTGGCAGTCGCGAGTGCGGTTGCACGTTTCAAGGGATATCCGATTCGAGTGGCCGTTGTGGCGAGTGTATGTATCCTTCCGCTGTACCTCATCGCGCGAGGCGCTGCGGTCGCGGTGCGCCTCAAGCACTGGAAGTGATGCTCGCCTTGCTGGCGTCGGGTCGGATTACAACAAGTCTTGGCAGGTAGGGCAACCAGCACACGATCTCAGACGCGTAGCGTCCAAAAGGCACCGTGCCTGCCCTAGCTTCCCGACGGGAAGTCGGAGCGCGGGGGTGGGGAGCAGGACCCCGTCGCTCCCTCAGCTTCGCGCTTCTAGCGGGAGGGTGCTCGGATGATTCACATTACTCTCGAATCCCCTTCCCGAAGCACTCCAGTCTGCCTGCTCTCCGAGATTCGACTTCGGCCGCGTCCGACGGATCTGTGTGCTCGCTGAATCCGCCACTCGGCAAGGCGAAGCCACCGATGCCAGAAGCATCTCACGTTGCTGGTGTCATAAGCTGATGACCGCCGACTTGAAGCTGGAGCAGAAGGTCTCAAAAGACCACAATCGGTTTCCACCCGCCCGCCAAGCATCCGCCAGATCCTAAACGAAATGACTCCGAGCCTCCTCAATCCGTGGTTCTTGCTAGGAATGGTGACGCTTGTGGGCGTGGTGCGGCTTGCTCCCGCGAGCCACCGAACCACGACCAGCGCAGTCGGAACGTTGTTGCTGCTGGGGATCGCGTCGCCCATAAGCCTTCTACTGGTAGTAACGGTCTTTGCCGTGGTCGTCTGGCCGACGGTCGTGCTTGGCGCTCGCTGGAACACATCTGAGGATGCCGGGCGCGAAAGGGTCCTGTTCTGGCTGGCAGTCGCTGTGCTCGTAGCCCTTCTGGTTGCCTTCAAGTTTGCTCAACGCGAGGCAGCAAATTCGGCGAGTCTCGTCCGTGTCTCAGAGATTTTCGGATTCTCCTACTTTCTGTTTCGTGCCATCAATTTCCTGACGATTCAACATCTCACGAGGCTTGTCGAGAAGCGTCCGTTAAGGCTGCTATTCTACTTCGCCTTTCCGGCAACGTTCACGAGCGGCCCGATCCAGAAGTACCTGGACTTTCGCGAGCAGACTGAGGCTGGGCAAAAGTTTGAGCCGGGACAGTTGCGCGAGGCGGCGTATCGAATTGTTCGAGGCTTTTTCCGGAAGCTTGCGCTCGCGTTCACGCTCGACGGAGTGGTCGCCCACTATCTCGCGCTCCCCGAGCTTTCGTTTGCAAACGCAGTGCTGATTGTCGCGGCACTGTACCTGTTCTTCTACTTCGACTTCGCTGGCTATAGCGACATCGCCATCGGCCTCGGCTTGGCGATGGGCATTCGGGTGCCGGAGAACTTCCGTCGACCGTTCACTGCCTCTTCACTCACCGAGTTCTGGCGAAACTGGCACATCAGTCTTGTGGATTGGCTCCGTGAGCACGTCTTCATACCGCTGGGAGGGATGCGCGCAAACAGGGTGAAGTCAGGTGCCCTTGCGCTGCTGATAATGCTGCTGTGCGGTCTGTGGCACGGGATCACGATCCCGTTCCTGCTCTGGGGCCTTTGGCACGGAATCAATATGCAGATTGAGTCCCTGATGGGAATGCGCCCTGTTCCCCGAACATCGCAGCGCGGACTGCGATACTGGAGCCAAGTCGCCTTCACTAACGTTCGTGTCGCCCTCGGCGCCGTATTCTTCCTGCCGTCGTCTGAAGACATCTATCGCGTCGTGCAAGGACTCCTCCCGTGACTAGCACATCTGAATCCAGCCCCTCCTGGAGTGCCTGGAAGCACATACGCTTCGCCTGTATGCTCTGCGTAATCGGATGGTTTGCCATCTATAGAATGAGCCAGCAGTCGGCCAAGCTCCCCGAGTTCGTGTATGTCAACTTCTAGCTGGCGGAAGCTTGTCCTTGGATATCTCGCCATCGGGGCTGTTTCTGTTCCGGTCGCGGACATTGCTTTCCGCGCCATCGGAGATCGTCCGTCCCGAGATCTGACAGGATTGTATGAGCAGTGGGCTGACAGCAGCTATCGATTAGCTAGAGCCGTCCAGACCTCCGCCGAGTTCTACAGCGGGCCTATGGAAGTGTTCACCGACAGCCTTGGACTTCGCACCGGGGCGGATCGAAGCCGATGGCACCGTCGTGGAGAGAGCACGGACGTCCTCCTTCTCGGAGATTCACAAACGTTCGGCAACAATCTCAACTGGCCAGAGACTATCGGAGGTCAACTTGACTCCATCGCAGCGACTGTGGGCTGGCGGGTCGCAAACGCGGGGACCGGTGCGCACTTGCTGGCGAACCAGATCGATGTCGCTCGATCATTGATCTACGAAGACTCGCTGGTCCCTCGGCATATAGTCGTTCTGTTCACACCCCTCTTGATGAGTCGTCCGGGAAAGAGGAACCGCGCACGTGTCGGGGAAGACGGAAGGCTCTACGGGGGGGAGATGAACGCCGTCCGCCGCACAACGATGTGGCTCAAGATGAATACGACGGTATACAACCGTGCACGAGGGGCCTTTCGATACCTCCGCGAAACGCTCATCACGAGGGACAGCGAGAGTGAGACGCACGACTTGGGTGCCATTGAGCTCTACGCAAAGAAGGACAATGTCGACGAGCGCGCCGACTCAATCGCCGTATACCTGGCCGAGTTGCGGGAGCTTGCGTCATCGACTGGGGCCTCGCTGCACGTGGGCTATCTGCCATCGACAATCGAGGCAAGTCCAACAGACCTCCTGGCGGCCGCGAAGGCAACGGGTGTCGAGGTCGATGTTCACCGGCCGACGGAGATTCTGAGCCGAGCCACCCGGGCCGCCGCAGTCGAGCTTATAGATCTTCGTCCGGCGCTTGACTCAGCGATGGCCCAGAAGCATCCACTGACGGTTGTTGCAGATCCTCACTACTCGGCTCCGCTAAGTGCCTTCGTAGCAAGATTGCTGTGGAATGGCATCCACTCACAACTCACAAGGGATTCCGTCAATGGACCGCGATGAGATAGCAGGCGCGATCGAGAGGTTCATCCGAAAGAGCTTCAACGTGTCGGATGCTGACCCTGACTTCAATCGGGACGTCCACATTTTCGACTACGGTTACGTCGACTCGTTCGGAGCAGTTACGCTGACCGAGTTCGTTGAATCGACATTCAGCGTTGTCATTTCCAACAGTGACCTGATGCTTCACCCAATGAACACCGTGAACGAGATTGCATCTTTTGTCGCTGGGCGCAAGGCGGGGCGAATCTGATGAAGCATTTGACGTTGCCCATCGGGGAAGTCCCCGACGAGATTCTCCCGCAACTCGAATATGCCGTTGCGTTTGCGGCCGACGGGATTCGGAAGCATTCCGTCAACCTGGGCTCTCGAACTATCGAGCTCGAGCTCGACGACGACGCAAACGAGAATGTTGTGGCTGAGAACGTCTCGCAGCTCGTGGAGCGCTACCGATCCCCGGAGTTCGGACTTTCCAGCAAGGTGTTTTTTGAGCAGCGGGCCGACGTGAAGAACTTCGACGCCTGGCAGGAATTGTTGGAGCGCCGGTGGGTGACCGAAGTTGGCGACGGCCACGTGATTCTCCGAGGGCTCGCCGCACGGATGGTCGACGCCATCGACGCGAAGATCCGCGAGACGTTCGTTACGGAGTTCGGTGCCGAACACGAGCGATATCCAGCGACGATCCGGGCTGAGACGCTCGATCGCTGCAATCACTTTACATCGTTCCCAGAGCACGTTGATTTTGTCGCACATCTGAGGTCGGACGTAACGAACTTGAAGGCCTTCGCCGACGACTGTCGCGCGGAGGGCTGGCAGCCTCGTCACCACGAGGGAAGGATGGGCGCTCACTCGTTCGCGATTTCTCCGTCCTGCTGCTACCACTGCTATGAAGGGATGGAGGGATGGGACCTTGGGAGCGCCAATCGCGCGGTCACCACAGTTGTCGGTTGCCATCGCTATGAAGGAACAAACCTCACCACGATGAGCCGTCTCCGGGCATTCACGATGCGGGAGATAATCTGGGTAGGACATCCTCGGTACGTCATTTCCTCTCGGCACCGCGCCGACGAGCTGATGGTGGAGTGGGCAAGGTCGTGGGGCCTGCACTGCTCGTTCGAGACGGCAAACGATATGTTTTTCACAGATGACTTCTCGGTGAAGGCCTCGTTCCAGAGACAGCAGGAGGCGAAACGAGAGCTTCGAATGCTGATCCCACAGGAGTCGCGGAGCATTTCCGTTTTCTCGTCGAACTTTCATTCAAACACTTTCGGGAAAGCGTTTCACATAACCGCTGGTGACAGGCCCGCTGCCAGCGCCTGCATCGGGTGGGGTTACGAGCGGATGGCCTACGCAGTGTTCAGCCAGTTCGGACTCGATTCCACAGACTGGCCCGACGCAATCAGGCACGATGTCGAGCGTTTCACCGGCCCGCTATGACCGGCGTTGAGATCCGGGAGCTCAGCGCCGGCGATTTTGCGATAGTCTGCAGCTGGCTGAGCGATCCGTCGCTAAACCGCTGGCTTGCGTCTGAGTGGCGTGGCCGCTCAGTCACTCCGGCTGTGCTGGCTGCGGCCGTGAGGAGTGGAAGGTCGCGTCTGTTCGTCGTGACTGTGGACGGCACGCAGACTGGCCTGGTCGCGCTTTCTGAGATCGATCAGCAGGATGGCGTAGCGATGGTTTGGTACCTCCTCGGCCGGAGTGATCTCGGTCGGACGGGTGTGACCACCGCTGCGGTCAAGAGCCTGATGAACGTTGCAATCGGAGAGATGGGGCTTAGGTGTCTTTACGCGTGGATCGCCGCAAGCAACTTCAAGTCTCGCCGAGTCCTTGAGCGTAACGGGTTCCGCGAAGTCGGACGATTGCGCTCGGCAACGACGGTTGATGGGATCGTTGAAGATCGAGTCTATTTTGATTTCGTGGGCGGGGCTTCGGTAGACGAGAGTGGCGTTCAAGGCTCTTCTAGGCAGGACGGTGATGCGCGGTAGGGTGGAGCGATGCCGATGCCACGCGGAGCTGAGTGCCACGGCAAGCGCACCGATGAGTTGGGGCAGACGAACCTCGGAATTGTAGCCCGTCCGAGGGTTCCCGTACCCATCAGGATGAGTGGCTCGCAGTCACTGTAGGCAAGTTGGCAGAATCGCAGTCGTATGCGACCTTGAGTTCGTTCTACGGGCGACAGGCGCGGACGCTGTAAGTCACATTGGGTGAGAATCGATGCTCCAACCTAACCGGGGGTGGTCGGCGCCAACGATGTCCGACCGCGACCCGCTCTGTAGGCCATATCCTGCAGCCTCCCCCGCGGCGGCTGGGCTTGTTGACTAGGCCGATGTACGGACTGCGAAGTGGCCTGCGCTCGGCGTACCACCGCCTGTTGCCACTACGGTTGCGTCGCTCGGTGTACAGAGCTTCGCATCCCGAGGAGTTCATCCGCCTGCGGACTGCGGTGTTTCCGTCGGAGAAGGGGACGTTTTCTCTCCGCGGCTTTGATGCCAAGCAAGCGATTTTTGTCCATACGCCCAAGGCAGCGGGTACGGCAATCGCGCTGAGCTTGTTTGGCGAACTGCCATATCATCACACCGCGGAGGACTACCGTGTCATTTTCGGACGAGACGCGTTCAATCGGTACTTCAAGTTCTCCTTCGTCCGAAATCCGTGGGACCGCGTACACTCTGCGTACACCTATCTACTGAAGGGTGGATGGGATGAGCGCGATCGGGCGTGGGCCAAGCAGCACATCGAGCCGTACCAAAGCTTCGAGGCGTTCGTCCTCCACGGACTACCTCGGCGAGAGATTCGCGAGTTTATGCACTTCGTGCCGCAACATCATTTCGTCTGCGGCTTGAGCGGGCGTCTGCTGGTGGACTACCTGGGCTACTTCGAGACAATCGCCGATGATTTCAATCGAATCAGCGAGCGGCTTGGCATTACAGCGGCCCTGGTCAGCACGAACCGCAGCACGGAGCAGGATTATCGCGAGCGGTTTACGCCGGAGATGCAGCGGATGGTCGCGATGCTCTATCGGACCGATATCCGCAAGTTCGGCTACGACTTTGGAGGCATCAGGAATCGACGTCGGGTGGGCGTGTAGGTACCCCATAGTTGTGGATCCACGACGTTGCGCAATTGCGCAGAGCGAGGCGAGGGGAATTCTTATCGCGTGCTCTCACGCCGGCGTCTCCAGAGTGCCATCTTTCCCCAGATGCACCCGAGACGCACTTCTGCTCGCCGAACGCGCTTGCGCCGCGTCGCAATTCGTGGGCCTAAGAAGGAGTACGATCCGACTGCGTGACAAGCTTAGCTAGGCGGCTCGGCCGCGATACCGTGGTCTATGGGCTCAGCACCGCGCTGTCACGTGCGGCTGGGCTACTGATGTTGCCCATCTATACCCGGTATCTCTCGCCGGCAAACTACGGGTTGCTGCAACTGTTGGACCTTGCGGCTGAAGTAACCCAGATTCTCTTCCTGGCAGGCACGCGAGCGGGAATGGTCCGGTTCTTCTTCCGGTCTGCTGAGCTCTCGCATCGCAGAACGGTCGTAAGCTCTACGTTTGCCTTGGAGGTGGTGCTCGCCCTCACTGGAGCGCTGGTTCTCGCTGCCGCGGCACACCCCGTGTGGCGCTTGGCACTGGCCGGCGAGGGGACCGTCGGGCTCGTGCGCCTGACGGCACTGAACTTCTTCTTGGTGACGTTGCAGAACACCCCGCTGGGGTATATGCAGACTGCGCAGCGCGCACGGACCCACGCGACGGCGCAGTTCATCAAGCTCGTGCTGCAAGTGGGATTCAACCTCTTCTTCCTGGTACACCTGAAGATGGGTGTCACAGGAATGCTGTTGAGCAGCGTTGTGGTGAACGCGATGGTGGGAGTGGGCCTCGTCGCGTGGATGCTGAAGGACATCGGCTGGTCTCCACAAATGAAGGTAGCGGTGGCACTTCGGCGCTACGGATTTCCGTACCAGTTGACATTCGCTGGCGCGTTCATCCTGACCTTCGGCGATCGATTCTTCCTGCAACGCTACACAGGGAGCACCGCAGTTGGACTGTATGCGCTGGCGTACCAGTTTGGCTTCCTGCTCGCGCAGCTCAGCTCCGGTCCCTTTATGTCCGCTTGGACGCCCGAGCGCTTCAAGGGGATCGCAAAGTCGCCGGACGAGGTGCGGCGCGATACGCAACAGGGCTTTCTCTTCCTGAACCTCTTGATGTTCACCATCGCGGTTGGAATCGCCGTCTATGCACGGCCCGCACTGGCCATCCTCACTGACGTTGCGTACCGTGAGGCTGCAAACATCATTCCGCTTGTGCTTGCAGCTTACGTGATCCAAGCGTGGGCGGAGGCCGTCAAGTTTGGAATTGATGCGGCGGAGCAGCCAATCTACTACACCTACGCATCGTGGTCGGCGACGGCCATAGTCTTGGTGGCGTATGCTCTGCTCATCCCTCCACTCGGTCCGTATGGTGCAGCACTTGCGACCGTGCTGGCGTTCGCCGTCCGCTTCGGACTGACGTACTTCTGGAGTCAGCGGCTCTGGCGGCTCGACTATGGTTGGGGGCGGGTCAGGCTACTTGCCGCGATTGCGACGGGACTTGTGGTGCTTGTGCTGACGCTGGACGCCGCAAGCTTTGCCGGTCAGGTTGCAGTTGGCAGTGCCGCGATGGCCACTTACGTCGGACTCGTCTGGACGACTGTACTACCCTCAACCGACAGGCAGGCGCTCTTGACACACGGCCGGCGCGCCATCGCGCGGCTGAGTGGCGGCGCCGCGCACCCGGAATGACGCACAGTCAGGACGCTACACCGCCCCAAGACGCAATGCTCTTGGTAGCGAACTACAGCTCGAGCGTCGGCTATGCCTGGTGGCTGATGGAGAGCTTCTGGGTCAAGCTGGCGGAGCGGTATGCGTCGCGGTTTCGGGTGCTCGTGGCCTTCCCGAGCATCGATGGGCTCTCGGATGCGCTTCAGCACGCTCCTCTCGCGCCGCTGGTGATGGACTTTACCCGGCGGGATCGGCGCTCAGTGCTGAGGCAGCTCCGGTTCGTAAGCCGGCATCGGGTTCGGGTGATGTACTTCACGGACCAGAGCGCCGTTGACTGGCGATACGCCGCGTTTCGTGCCTGCGGCGTGCGCCACGTGGTGGTTCACGACCACACACCTGGAAACCGCGACATTCCGACGGGAATCAGACGGCTCGCAAAGGCCGCGCTGCATCGGATGCCGTTTGCCGTCGTTGATGCGATGCTTGGTGCCACGGCGTTCGTCACGGATCGTCACCTACGCGTGAACTGTCTCCCTCGCGAGCGCTGCTTCACCGTGTCGAATGGGATTCCCGAGGCGGAAGTACTCCGAGAAGTCAGTCCGCACGAGCGCTTTGGGATTCCCGCCCATCAGCAGATCCTTGTGACGCTGGGAAGGGCGAACCAAGTCAAGTCCCTGGAGACCGCGCTAGAGGCCGTCAGTATCCTTCGCCACGAGCGTGGACGCGACGACGTGTGTTTGTTGATCTGTGGCGACGGTCCGGCCCTTCCGGACTTGCAGACGCTCGCGACTCGCCTGAAGGTGGACGATGTCGTCCGCTTTGCCGGGCGTCAGGAGCGCGTGCGAGAGTTTCTCGGGGGCTGCAGCATCGGCTTGCATCCCTCAACTACGGAAGTGGGTTACTCGCTATCGATTTTGGAAATGATGCAGGCGGGCCTTCCGGTGATCGTCACGGATGATCCATCCGTTCGGGGCGCCACAACCGATCGGATCAACGGGATGCTAGCTCCTGCTCGCGACAGTCGCATCTGGGCCGACAGGGTTGGTGAGCTCTTGGATAGCCCGAGCCTCCGGGCGCGCCTTGGCAGCGCCGCCCGGAAAAGTGTTCAGTCCTTCTTCCGTCTGTCTGGTACGCACAACGCACTCGTCACTGCGTTTGATTGCATCGTCCCGCCGTAAGGTCAGCCGTCGCCTTTCTGATCTGGGTCGCCCGAGAGGTGGTCGAGGAGTGAGGGGTCTAGTCTCCACGAAGTAGGTTGGCCATTCTCCTGCCGACAGACTTCGCGGAGAATGCCGTCTCTACCCACTCCCGACCACGGCGCCGAAACTCTGGCCAGTCCTGCTCGACGCTCAGCATTCGTTCAATGCCGTCGACGATAGCCCGGTGCGACCGGTCGGCCACGAGAATCCCGTCCACGCCATCGCGCACGCACTCCGGAATGCCTCCAACAGCTGTCGCGATGGGGATACAGCCACTGGCTTGAGCTTCTTGAAGCACGACGCCCTGAGTCTCAACGGGCTCAATCCCACCGCTGCTCCCAACGGAAGCCAGAACGAATAGATGGCACTCTCTGTAGAGCGCGCCGAGCGCCGATGCGCCAACGGACTGATGGAAGGTTACCGAATCGCTTAGCTGCAGCCGCAAGACCAGGCGTTTCAGCCTTTCGAGATCAGGGCCAATACCTGCAAAGTGCCAGTGCGCCCGAATCCCACGGTTTACGAGCCTGCGAAGAGCGAGAAGGGAATAGTGCTGGCCCTTGTCTCGGTGGAATCGTCCGACGGACAGTAGTTGCACGCCCCCTCGCTGAGTGGGTGTCCGTTCGGCGGCAAAAGGAAAGTCCTCGAGTGGAAGCCCTTGGGGCAAGACAACAAGACGGCCGAGTTCGCATCCCAATTCCGTAGCGTGGCGCCGCGCGAACTCCGTGTTGACGATCACGCGTTCACTTGACTGGAATACGCGACGTCGCCGTGCCTCCGGAGTCTGTGGAACTCCCTTTGGCTTCAAGCCGTGGAACGTCGTGACGAGACGAACTCCGCGCTCAGTCTGCAGGCCGAGAAACTCGAAGCCGAGGTCTAGCGAGTGAGCGTGCACGGCCTTGAGCTGCTTGAGCCCATCGGTCAAGAAGAGGGCATTGGAAGCACGAACGGCGGCGTAGAGGCGCTGCGCGAACGTCTCTGAGTTGACTTGCTCCTTCAGCATTCGTCGAAGCCGGCGGATTGCCGTCATCGGCGCCTTCAGTGCGGACCGGACCCAGAGCAGGCAGGCGCCGACTTTGTCAGGTGGGCACACGATTGCCCGGCGTCGAAACCCCAGCTTGTCTACTTTCGCGTGATACGCTGTCGGGCGCGAGACGTACGACACCACGGCGAACGGAATGCCGTTGGCGAGCAGTTGCTCCAGGTAGGTGTCGATCCACGGCTGGTTGATTGCGGGAAAGTTCGGCGCAAGAACCAACACTTGGGCGTCGCCCACGACTGGATCGCTCGCCTTGCCCTTCATTGCTCTCCCACCGCCACAAGCCTAGGAACGGTAGTCATCCGCGCAAGTCAGTCGCGGATAGCCGTAGCGGTCCAGTGTATCACCCGCCACGTCGGTGATTCGCGAGATCTGGTCCCGAGTGAGCCGTTTGATGCTCTCAAGGTTCAGGTCGCGGAGCATCTCGTTACGTTCGTGAACGGCAAGGCTGCTCGTCGCATCGAAGTTTGCGAAAGGGGGCAGCCCGACGAATGCGGCGATTCGATCAAGTTCACGCTTCGGATCTTTCGCGAGGTCTTCATAACGAACCCAAAGCAGGTGCTGGAGGAACGGAGCGTCCTGCTCCAGAACTTCGTAGCTACGCCGCCACTGATACGCGCTTTGTTCGATGGGCCACGAATCACGGAGATGCTTGGGATCGGCCTTTCGCGTGATCCCTTCGGCAACCGCATATCCGTTCCGGACTATCGCCACGAAGTACGCCGGGGTGAACTCGCGCTGCAGCCAACGGGTTCGCGGTGTGTTCGGTGGCGACTTTTCGAGCAAGACCGGTTTCGAGCGGTCCAGTCGCATCCCCCACTCCTTCTTGATCCGCACGGCATCGGGGCCGACATCCTTCTCGGTCAGGCGAAACAGCTCCTCGCGGCCTGCCCACATACGCGGCAAGCCTACCTCGTAGTCCTTGACGAACTGATCGGTGATGAAGTGACCTTCGGTCGTCAGGCCGGAGATGTCGGGATGCCGCGAGAGCAGTGAGGCGAGGAGCGTGGTCCCCGAATTGTAGCAGCCGACCAAGAAGAGCCATTTCCTTGGAGTCGGCACGGGAGTCAAGGCCACGCGGAACTCGCGGACGATGTTCCCGATGCTTTCGCGGATGACCGCCTTGAGGCGAGTGCCGCGCATCACGTGCGTTCCCTTGCGCGGCCGCTCTCGACCCGCTTGGGTGGCCACGCCCAGCCGCAACGCGCAATCTCGGCGCGATATTCATCAGGCATCAACAGCTACCCCGCGCCATAGCGCTCTATGGTGAAGACCCGCAGTACCCGTAATCAATTGTACGCAGACGGGGCGCACAACTCGCGACTGCGGAAATGGTGATGCCGGCACCGCCGTTCCGATCGCGGAACCGCTCTCACACGTACGCCGACCGGGCCTGCGCAGGCTCCGCCGCACCAACTGGAACTCTGCTCGTGTAGCTGACCGTGCGCCGCGCAGCCCGCACCGTACGCGCGACGCTTAGGTGTAACGCGACGGTCATCCCAAGGTTCACCCAAAGGAACGGGTAATAGAGGACCGTCACGAAGAAGCCGCTCACCAAATACCCGATCAAAGCACCATCGAAGCCCCAGCCGAGCTGCTCTGCGAGCCGTCCGTGGTCGCCAAGTTGCCGAGCGAGAGCCCTCGTGCGCGAGTTGAGGAAGAAGCTTCCGACAATCAGGAACAGCAGCGCACCCAAGCCCAAATAGCCCATCTCCGACCACGCTTCGACGAAGATGTTGTGCGGGAGTTCAACGCGCTCGAACTCGGACAACTCCCATCCCCATCGCCGCTGGTAGACCGGCATCCAGTTCTTGTAGCCGATGCCCAGCACGGGGTTCTCGTTTGCGAGTACGATGCCGCGCTTCCAATACGTCAACCGCAAGGTGGACGTATCGTCCTCGCCCGCCGTCGAGAACCGGGCTTTCTGTTCCTCCGGAAGAACGAGCCACACGAGCGCACCGACCACGACGAGTCCGAGTCCCGCCCGCAGCTTGTAGCGACTGCGGAGCAGCATCCAAAGTCCAATTGCTGCCATTCCCAGCACGGCGCCGCGTGAGGAAGATGCGATTGCACTGCCCAAGGCGGTCACCGGAAGGACGAGTAATGCGAGGAATACGTTCTTGCTGACGAACGGTCGAAGTCCGAGCGCAAAGTATAGGGAGATAGGGAGGATGACTGTCGTCTGAATGCCGAACTCGCCTGAGTTCTGAAACCAGCCGGGAGCGCCGGTGACGCCCCAGGTCTTGAAGGCGAATCCCGCCTCCGCCCACGACCGGAATCCGTGGAGGGTCATCTTGAGGTTCCACAGGAACCATCCCAGGAGCAACAGGACGACGCGGCTCTGCGTGTTGATGTTAGTGGAAATGAACGCGTAGACCAGCACCCACGAGAGATACAGGTCGATGAACGCCCAGCTCCAGTCTGGGTGCTTCGCCGTCACACTTGAGGCCAATACCACCGCAGTGAAGACCACCATCCCGGTGTCGATGATCGTCCAGCGGCGAGCAGACGCTGACTGCACGAGCATCGAAATGGTCGAGGAAATGAGCGCAATCCGCGCCCACGGGAGGATGTCGAGCGCCGGATAAATTGTTTGGGGGCGTACGTACTCGAAGAACAGGTATGCGAACACGGCCCAAACCGAAAAGGGCTGGTTCTTGAGGGCCGCCCAGAGCGCGCCACGGTGCATCGACAGTAGCCGTGGCGAGAGCTGAAGCACGGGGGGGAGCGTCGCATTCACCGATCCCACGCTTGAGTGCGCTGCACGAGCGGCGCTACTCACGCTCTCGCTCCCGGGACAGTTCCCAGCACTCCGCCCACCTGCCACTGAAATCCGGTGGTCGTGGGCTCATACGCGAGGCGCGGGATCGCGTACATCTCCGAAGGTGTGCGCAGCCGGCCAGCACGGCCGCCGTGGGCAGTGACTGCGGCGGAGAGTCCCACGGACGATACGATCTCCTGGTCTCGCACCGAATAGTCGCGTAGGGTTCCGCTCGGAAAGCAGAAGGTCCTCGAAGGAGAACTCAGCTCTTGGCGAAGCAACGCCCAGCACTGAAGCAGCTCGTCCCGTACCCTTTCGGAGGACGAACGTGCCAGAATGGGATGCGTATGGGTGTGAGACCCGAATCTCATCCCGCGCTGCTCCCACCGGCGTATGTCGTCCCAGGACATCGCCGAAAAGCGCGGGGTGGGCCGTTCCGGAATCGAGACGCCGAGCAACCCGGGAAACTCGGTAACCACTCGCTCGGTGATCTCCGTGGGCTGGCCGTGAAGATGCTGGATCAGCCGGCGGATTTCCGCGCGACGCTCGGTTGAGTTGTTCCACGCAAGGACGATCTCGTGGCCGTCAATGTTCAGCGCGAAGCGTCCAGAGAGATGCTGGTGCGCGCAGTACCTGAGTACGTCGTACCAAACCCACCGACGGTTTCCGACAAATCCACTGATCAAGAACGTTGTCGCCGGCACATCGAATTCGGCGAAGATCGGGGCACCGATGTCTGCGAAATCGGCATACCCGTCGTCCACTGTGAACACCACCGTGTTCGGAAGCGGAGCCAGTCCCTCCGCAAGACGATAGACAAGGTCGTCCAGTGCGCATATGTGAAAATTGTTGCGCCTGAGGAATGCGAGGTTCTCGCGAAGCTGCTTGGGGTTGTGACCGTGAACTCCAACATCAGGGTTGGCGAAGCGGTGCATCATCAGGATGCTCGCCGCATCACGCCGGTCAAACGAGAAGAGCCGTACAAATGAGGGAGAGGTGAGCGCTCGGCGCAGTTGGCGCCCCCCCCACGCCGGCAGCCCGCGCCGCTCGGCCACCTCGGGATTCGTACGCAACGCCTCGAGCAAGCTGGCAGTGGCGCGCCGAATGCGCGAATAGCACTCGGTGACGGCCTCAACACCGTTGCCATATGGATCGGGAATGATTGGATCGCCGTCAGCGGCAGGGGCGAAGGCCCCGAGCAACACCGTGCGGCTCAGGCACCGTGCGTCCATTGCCGCCAGCAACGCTTCGTTGCGGCGGTCCATAATCACGATGAGGTCCGATTCCGCGAGTATCTGTGTGGTCAACGGAGTTGTCAAATGGCCCTCAAGGTTCAGGCCAAGCGAAGATGCCGCGGCCAGCGCATCGTCCGGTGCAGGCCGATTCTCGCTCGCCATCAGCCCTGCCGACTGGATGCTGCTGACGAGAAATCCACTCCGCTCCACATCCTCGCTGAACGTGGCCGCCGCTGCAGAGCTGCGGTAGAGATTCCCGTGGCAGACAAAAAGTACGCGCGGTGCCGGGACGAGGCCTCCCGGCAACTTCGTCAGGTCTCGACCGAACCGGCGTCTGATCAGCGCCCGAATCCACTGACTGCGCGCCTTGGGCGGCAAATCGACGAATTCGCGCAAGGCGAATCGAAGTCTCGCCGGCATCCATCCGTGGAGAACCCGCTGCATACGGGCAATTTAGGCGGTCGCGCCCGGCTGTGCTTGCGAGACCGTCGCCATCTCCTCGGAGGATGCCGCAGGCCGTGGGCTGTCGACGGAGACCACATTAGGTTTGACGCAATGCCGCGGACCCTGCCCCCGGTGTACTCCCCGCTCTCCGCAGCTGCGTTGTGGCGGGGCTTGCGGGCGGCCAGCTCTGCTGTCGCTGCAGCCGCGGCAGAGCGCGCCCTTCGTGAGGATCTGCGGACCCGAGGATACGCGGGTCAGGTGCTCCTCACCGACAGCGGTACGTCCGCACTCGCGATCGCGCTTGGACTCGCGGCGAGGGGGCAGCCGATCGCCCTCCCCGCATACGGATGCTTTGACCTCGCGACCGCCGTTGACGCCGCCGGTGTTCCGTTCCTGCTCTACGACGTCAACCCGACGACACTTGCCCCCGCCACGGGATCGGTCGAGTCTGCCGTCTCCGCTGGTGCCGCTGCCGTGGTGGTGGCCCACCTGTACGGGCTACCCGTCGATATCCCCTTCCTCCGCGCACTCATTCCAGCGGACGTCGCCGTGATCGATGACGCCGCGCAGGGTGTTGGCGCCTCGATAGGAGGCCAACCGCTTGGCGCGCTTGGCGACTTTGGCGTGCTCAGCTTCGGTCGCGGTAAGGGCTTGACTGGCGGCGGAGGAGGTGCGCTGCTGCTCCCGGAATCGAAGGAGGCGCCTCTGCTCCCGCCCGCGGACGGCGGCACACTCCGCGCGCTGATTGCCACCGCCGCCCAGTGGGTCGTCGCCCGTCCCGGGCTGTACGCTCTTCCTCGGGCGCTGCCGTTTCTTGGGCTCGGCGAAACGCATTACCGTCCGCCGCAGGAAGCTCGAGCAATTGGGGCATTCGCCCTTGGCGTTCTCAGCGCCAGTGTGCAGTACATCCGGGAGGAGGCGGAACGTCGCCGCCGTGTGGCGTCCGCCTATCGCGCGGCGCTTGCCGGGCATCCTGCAATCTCGTTGCCCGCTGACATTGCTGAGGCGGGTTGGCTTCGATTCCCTGTGTTGCTGAACGCATCGGCCCTCGGGCAAGCGCGCGCCGAGGCGTCGTTGCGTCTCGGGATTATGCCCGGTTACGCCAGCAGCCTCGCGGACCTCGAGGGATTCGGGGAGCGAAGGTTGAACGGCCACGCAAGTTTCCCGGGCGCTCGCACCTTGGCCCAACGACTCTTTACCCTGCCCACGCACGGTGCGCTCGCCACCAAGGACGTGCGGGCAGTGATTGCGCACGTGCAGGGCTTTCGCTAGGCGAACCCCGCCAGCCGCAGTCGGAAGCCCGCGTCACTCAGCCCCGGCGTCACGTTGAGGCGTGGTCGAGCCTGCGCAGCGGATCCCTGTCGGTCCCAGCCCCCAGCGACCAACAGCGTGCCATCGTAGCCCGCCGCCGCCGCCGCAGACTCCGCCGTTGCATTCCGGATGCCGTAGGGATAGGCGAGCCAGTTCACAAAGCGCGCTGGATAGCGTCCCTTGAGCCAGTCCCGCACGCTAACCAATTCGCGGTGCAGGTCCGCCTGCGCCAACCGCGCCACGTTGGGGTGGCTCCAGGTGTGCGCCCCGAGGCGGAGTCCAGGGTGCGCCTGCACGGCTCGGCCCAACTCATCCTCGCTTGCGATGCGGTGCTCCCGCGCTGGTGGTGTCAGCGGCCAGCCCTCCGCCTGTGCCGCCTCGAGGATGCGCGATTCCTCGCCGGCGAACTCTGTCAGCACGCGTTGGCGCAGTTTGGTTGGAACGGCACCGTCGGCTGGCGATGCGAGCCGGTCCCACCACGGCGCCGCGCTACCCAACAGCCCGGGCGCCACGAACACCGTGCTTGGCCAGTGACGGGCACTGAGCTCTGGAAGCGCATAGTCCAGTGTGCCAGCGTACGCATCGTCGAAACTGATCACCACGCTTGGCGCGTCGCCCGGCTGCACCCGCTCGCCCAGCTCGCGCACACGCAATCCGGCATCGGCCAACGCATCGAGTTGGGCGCGGAACTGACCCAGGGGAAGGTGCAATGATCGGTCCCCGGTGGCCGGTGGCGCATCGCCGAGAACCACATTGTGATACGAGAGCACCAATTGGGCGCCGCGCAGCCGGTGCAGGGCCGCTCTGACCAGGGGCGGCCTTCCAAGGACGCCCTCTGCGAGCGCCTTGAGCGCGGCACGCAAGGCACTCACGTCTGACTCACCTCGTCGTACAAACGCTCGTAGTGCGTGACCATCGCCTCTACGCTGAAGGCCTCCAGCGCGCGCACGCGCGCGGCCGCCCCGAGTCGCGCGCCCAGCGCCTGGTCACGGCCGAGGCGCGCCAAGGCGTCTGAGAGCGCCTCAGGCGACTGGGTCGGGACCAGAAGTCCAGTCTCGCCGTCGCTCAGGAGCTCCTCGGGGCCACCGCATCGGGTTGCGACAATCGGCCGTGCGGCTGCCATCGCCTGCACGGTGGAGAGAGAGAATCCCTCGGAGCTAGACGAGAGCACGAACAAGTCCAGACCTTCGAGATATGGCGCAGCGGCTTCAACAAAACCGAGAAAGGTGACGTGGGAATCCAGCCCAAGCGCGCTTCGCTTGGCACGTAGCTCGTCGGCGAGTGGGCCGCGGTCTTCGCCGGCGATGGTGAGGTGCGCGTCGAGCCCACTGGCGCGAAGGCGGGCGATTGCCTCCAACAACACCGGGTAGCCCTTCGGGCCACGGACGTTGCCCAGCGCGCCGATCAGCACTGTAGATTCGGGAAGGCCGAGTCGCAGACGCAGCGCACCATTGCCGCGGCCAGAGAAGGGGGCAAGGTCGGCGCCATTCAAGATTGCACGCACGCGCGCCACCGGAATGCCTGGCACGCTCCGCGCGAGCGATGCGAGCGACTCCGACACGCACACGAGGGCGGCGGCGCGCCCGATGAAGGCCCATTTGAGGCGGTTCTTGAGCCCCGTGCGATCTACGTCTTTCGTGCCGTGAAAGGTGGCAATGAAGGGGACGCCGCTGCCTCGGATAGCTAGCGCAGCGTACAGAGCCGTGTCGAAACTGTGCGTGTGAACGAGCGCGGGCTTCTCGGCACGGATGAGCGCACGAAGTGCGCGTGCGTACGGCAAATCGACGATGCCCGACCGCTCGCTCGGCGTAGGTGGCACTACCCGCTGCGATTCTTCGGGTAAGGTCCGACCGAGCCACCCTTCACGCGAGGGGATGGCCGCAATCGGTCGCTGCGCGCCTCTCGCGCTACGTGCAACGAGTTCCACGAGGACCGTCTCTGCGCCGCCGGGGCCGCGAGACTCGATCACGTGAAGAATGCTGCGGGTTCCCACCGGTGTGTCGCGCTCCCCGAGTGATGGACGCTGGATGCACGCAAGATACCGTGGCGGTCCTGTGCTGTGAACGTTCCGCCCTGTTCGTGCTCTCTCGGGTCAACTAGACTGCCCCTGTGCCGAATCGCCCCCCGATCCTCGTCCTCGACGGCGACGAGCGCGCCTCGCTCGCCGTCACGCGCTCCCTCCTCAGGGTCGGCTACCCAGTCCACGTCACCGCCGCACGGCAGCGCTCGCTGGCAGCTGCGGCGCGCGGGGCCCAGGGTCACGCGTTGCACGCCAGTGCCCTCACCGCCCCTCGACAATACGCGCAGGAGGTGGCGACGCTCACCTCCGCCGTCGCCGCGGCCATCGTCATCCCCGTCACAGACGCCTCCGCCGAAGCCATCCTCGGAACCCCCCATCTCCTGCCGCAAGGCGTTCGCCTACCCTTCGCCCCATACGAGACCTACCGCGAAGCCTCGGATAAGGTGCGGGTTCACGAGCTGGCCCTCGCGAGCGGCATCGGGATCGCCGAAACGGCCATCGTCCGCGCCAAGGGCGACGCTGCGCCCGGTGACCCCGCGCTCTATCCCGGATATCTCAAGCCCCACCGCTCTGTGGTGGGCGGCTCGACCCGCCAAAAGACCGGCGTGCAGTTCGTCGCCGATCGCGATGCCTGCGCCCGCGCCCTCGAAGCCCTGCATCCGGACGCCTTTCCGGTGCTCGTGCAACGGCGCATCACCGGCGCGGGAGAAGGCATCTTCCTCGCCCGCTGGGGCGGGCGGACCATCGCCCGCTTCGCGCACCGCCGCCTGCGCGAGAAACCCCCCGCCGGCGGCGTGAGCGTCTACCGCGAGAGCATCGCCGCCGACCCCCTCGCCCTCGAGGGCTGTGAGCGCCTGCTCGATGCCTTGAACTGGCAGGGCGTCGCGATGATCGAGGGCAAGCGCGACGACGAGCACGGCGGCTGGCGCGTGATGGAGATCAACGGACGCTTCTGGGGCTCCCTGCAGCTCGCCATCGACGCCGGCGTGGACTTTCCAGCCCTCTTGGTCGGCGCCGTGCTGGGCGAATCGCCGCCACCGCCACCTGAATGGCGCGCCGGCCTGCGGCTGCGCTGGGAGTGGGGTGAGGTGGACCATCTGCTCATTCGCCTCCGCCGCTCACGTGAATCGCTCCATTTGCCGCCCGATGCGCCTGGGCGACTGGGCGCGCTGGCGGCCTTCCTCGCACACCGTCCTGGCCGCGACCGCCTCGAGATCCTCCGGTGGGCCGATCCGATGCCCTTTGTCGTCGAGTCGCTGACCCGCGCGGGGCTCTGGCGCTGATGCGCATCGCGCACATCGCCGCGCCAGCGGCATTTGGTGGACTGGAACGGGTCCTGAGCGGGCTGCTGCCGTCGCTCGCGTCCCGCGGCCACGAGGTACTCCTGATTGCGGTCCTCTCGCCGAACGTCGCGCCGCCGGACTTCCTTGCGGCGCTCGGGCGCTCGGGCGTCCGCCTCGAGGTCCACCACCTCGGCGACCGCGCCTACCTCGGCGAGCGTCGGCTCGTGCGACGCCTGCTCAGGGAGGCCCGTTCTGAGGTCGTCCACACCCACGGGTACCGCCCGGACTTCCTGCACCACGGCGTCGCCCACGGGCTCCGCTTGCCGGCGGTCTCCACCGCCCACGGCTTCGCCAGCGGCAAGCCGGGTTTGAGCGTCCAAGAGCGGCTCCAAGCCTTCGCCTGGCGCCGCTTCGACCGCGTGGTCGCCGTCTCCGCGCCGCTCGAGGCCCATCTCCTCAGCCTCGGGGTCCCACGTGCGCGGCTCACGCGGATTCGCAACGGTTTCGTTGCCTCGCCTGACCCCTTGGGGCGGGCCGAAGCCCGCGCGGCCCTCGGTCTGCCCGTCGACGCACCCGTCGCCGGATGGGTGGGCCGGATGAGTACCGAGAAGGATCCACTGCTCGCCGTGGAGGCGCTCGCCAACGCCGCGCCGCCGACAGCCCATCTCTGCTTTGTCGGCGACGGGCCCCTGCGCGCTCCGCTTCTCGAGCGGGCGGCAGCGCTCGGCGTTGCGGACCGCGTGCACGCGGATGGCGCCAAGCCCGATGCCGCGCGTTTCCTGGCGGCCTTCGACACCCTGCTCCTCAGCTCCCGCACCGAAGGCACGCCGATGACCATTCTTGAGGCCGCGATGGCCGGTGTCCCGATCGTCGCGACGGCCGTTGGCGGCGTGCCGGATGTGGTTGGAGCGGACGGGGCCTTGGTCCCGGCCGGTGATGCCCGGGCCCTTGGTGCGGCGCTCGGCGGGGTGCTTGCGGACCTGCCTGCGGCCAACGCGCGCGCCGGGCAGTTGCGCACGCGACTCGAGCGAGAGAAGTCCGCAGACGACTGGGTCGGCGCCTACGAATCCCTGTACCGCTCGCTCCTCCGCCCCAGGTAGCTTTCAGGATGCAGACGGAAATGCTCCTCACGGCCGGCGTCGTGATCGCGATGCTGGTCGTGTTGGTGAAGGAATGGATCCCCGCTCCACTCGTGGTCTTCGGCGCCGGCGTCACGCTGCTCGTGACGGGCATCATCACGCCAGCCGAGGCGCTGGCTGGGTTCTCCAACCCCGCGCCGATCACGGTCGCCGCGCTCTTCATCATCGCCCGCGCCGTGGAGCGCACTGGCGCGCTGCGTCCGCTCCTCGAACGCGCGTTGGTCCCCGGCGGCTCGGAACGCGGGAGCCTGTTCCGGCTCCTCACCCCCTCCGCACTCGCCTCGGCCTTTATGAACAACACGCCGATCGTGGCGATGCTCATCGGGCCGGTGAGCTCGCTCGCCGAGCGCCAGGGCCGCAGCCCCTCGAAGTTCCTGATGCCGCTCTCCTTCGCCGTGCTCCTCGGCGGGATGCTCACGCTCATCGGCACCTCCACCAATCTCGTCGTCGCCGGCTTGATGTCGCAGGCGGGGCTTCAGCCAATCGGAATGTTCGAGATGACGCCCGTGGCGCTGCCGATGATGCTGTTGGGCATCCTGCTGATGGTGATGCTGGCCCCACGCGTGCTGCCCGCGCGTCGCGGCCTCAAGGCACGCTTCAGCGAGGAGTTCCGCGAGTTCACCATCGAGATGGAAGTCGAGGCCGGCGGCCCCGTGGATGGCCGGTCCGCCGCCGATGCCGGCCTGCGACACCTGCAGGGCGTGTTCCTCGCGTGGATTCGCCGTGGCGACCGGCTGATCACGCCGGTCGCGCCTGAAGAGATCCTCCTAGCCGCTGACCGGCTGGGCTTTGTCGGTGGCGTGGACCGTGTGATGGACCTGCAGGGTACCCGAGGACTCCGGCTTGCCGCTCAGAAGCACGTGCGGGGTCTGGACGAGGGAGAGCATCGGTTCGTGGAAGTCGTGCTGGCGTCTATCTCCCCACTGCTGGGGCGTACCCTCAAGGACGCCGACTTCCGGGAGCAATATCAGTCCACGGTGCTCGCGATCCATCGCTCCGGCGAGCGCCTCTCGGGCAAGTTAGGCGAGATTAGACTCGAGGCAGGCGACACGCTTCTGTTGCTCACCGACCGCGGCTTCGCCGGTCGTTGGCGCGATCGCCGCGACTTCCTGCTCGTGGCTGAGCTCGACGGCGCCCTGCCGGTGGGCACGCGCAAGTCGTGGATGGTGCTTGCCATCGCCGCCCTGATGATCGGGCTGTCGGCCATTGACATCGTGCCGATTCTCGAGGGCTCGTTGGTCGCGGCGATGTTGCTGGTCGGTCTGCGCATCCTAACGCCCAACGAGGCCCGCACGTCGGTGGACCTCGACACCATCCTGCTGATCGCCGCGTCCTTTGGCGTCGGGACTGCGATGGAGAAGACAGGCCTCGCCGCCACCGTGGCGGAATGGATCGTGACGCCGGCGATGAACTTCGGCACCGTGGGCGTACTGGCCGCGATCGTGCTCGCCACGATGGCCGTGACGGAGATGATCACGAACAACGCGGCGGCCGTGCTGATCTTCCCGATCGCCACGGCTGCGGCGGTGCAGAGTGGCACGGACCCGCGCGCCTTTGCGATTGCCGTCGCGATGGCCGCCTCGGCGTCGTTCCTCACGCCGATCGGCTACCAGACCAACACAATGGTGTACGGCCCCGGGGGATATCGCTTTGGGGACTACGCTCGCCTCGGCGCGCCCCTGACCCTTGTCGTGGCGATCGGGATCGTCGGAGGTATCGCGTTCCAGTGGAGGATGTGGTGAGGTCGTTTACCGAGATTGAGGCGCTGGCGATCACGGCAGGACGGGCAATCCTCGACGTGTACGCTGCGGCGGAAACCCGGATTGAGACTAAAGCCGACACCTCCCCTCTCACCGAGGCCGACCGTCGTAGCCACGTCGTCATCGTCGACGGCTTGGCGCGGCTGACGTCGCGCATTCCGGTGGTCAGCGAGGAAGACGAAGCGCTCGGCGTCCCAAGCGTAGGCGGGGAGTTCTGGCTGGTGGATCCGCTCGATGGAACCAAGGAATTCATTAAGCGCACCGGCGAGTTCACGGTGAATATCGCGCTGGTGCGGGACGGCGCTCCGGTGTTCGGCGTCGTGCACGCTCCCGTGCTCGGGATCTCTTGGATTGGTTCAAGCGACGGGGCTTGGCGCGTCGCGGGGGCCGCGCGGAGCCCCCTCAAGGTCGCAGCACCTGTCAACCCGGCGGCTCTGCGTCTCGTGGCTAGCCGTGACCACGCCGGTCCGCGAGTTTCGGCCCTCTTGGAACGACTCCCGGGAGCCAGCACCCTCAGTATGGGGAGCTCGCTTAAATTCTGTCTGGTCGCCGAGGGACGGGCCGACCTGTACTTCCGGGACGGCCCGACGATGCCTTGGGACACGGCGGCCGCGCACGCGGTGCTCGCGGCCGCTGGCGGAGCGGTGTGGGACACGACGGGCCGCCCCCTGCGGTACCACGAGCCCCGCGAGCTCAACCCCGAGTTTCTGGCAGTCGGCGACACCACCCACGATTGGGTGTCATACCTCACCCCCGAGTCAAAGGAATGAAGTCGAACATTCGTGGGCATCTGCTCACGCTCGAAAACGAATCGATTCACGTGCTTCGCGAGGTTGCCGCGCAGTTCGAACGGCCGGTGCTGCTGTTCTCCGGCGGCAAGGATTCGATCGTCGTCGCGTGGTTGGCTCGAAAGGCGTTCTACCCGGCCGCCATTCCGTTCCCGCTGCTTCACATCGACACGGGGCACAACTTTCCCGAGACCCTCAGCTACCGGGATGACTACGTCGCAGCACTGAAGGCGGACTTGAAGGTGGCGTACGTCCAGGATTCGATCGACCAAGGTCGGGTCAAGGAAGAGACGGGACCATTCGCAAGCCGGAATGCACTACAGACGGTGACGCTGCTCGATGCGTTGCGCGATTTGAAGGCCGACTGCGCTATCGGTGGGGCACGCCGTGACGAGGAGAAGGCGCGCGCCAAGGAGCGATTCTTTTCTCACCGTGACCGCTTTGGGCAGTGGGACCCAAAGAACCAGCGCCCCGAGCTCTGGAACCTCTACAATGGGCGCAAGCTGCCGGGGGAGCACTTCCGGGTGTTCCCCATCTCCAACTGGACGGAGATGGACATCTGGCAGTACATCGCGCTAGAGGGCATCCCGATGCCTTCGCTGTACTTCTCGCATCAGCGTGAAGTGTTTCTGCGCGATGGCATCTATCTGGCGAAGACCGACTTTGTCACGGTCCAGCCGTCCGAGCAGGTGCAGGTGCGCACGGTGCGCTTCCGCACCATCGGCGACGCAACTTGCACCGGGGCCGTCGAATCCCACGCGTCGAACCTCGAGGAGATCATTCTCGAGACCGCCGCAGCGCGGGTGACCGAGCGCGGTGGGCGCAGTGACGACAAACGTTCCGAGGCCGCAATGGAAGATCGCAAGAAGGCGGGATATTTTTGACACAGGACCTGCAGACCTACGCCGGGATGGACCTGCTGCGCATCGCGACGGCGGGCAGCGTGGACGATGGCAAGAGCACCCTGATCGGGCGCCTGCTTTACGACACGAAGTCCATCTTTGAAGACCAGATGGAGCAGATCGAGGGCGCCTCCAAGCGGCTTGGCGAGGAGGGCGTGAACCTCGCCTTGCTCACGGATGGCCTGCGTGCTGAGCGGGAGCAGAAAATCACCATCGACGTGGCGTACCGATATTTCGCGACGCCCCGTCGGAAGTTCATCCTGGCCGACACACCGGGACACGTGCAGTACACGCGCAATATGGTTACAGGTGCCTCCACGGCGGACGTGGCGATTGTGCTCGTGGACGCGCGCAAGGGCGTGCTTACCCAGTCGCGGCGGCACGCATTCATTGCGTCTCTGCTCGGTATTCCGCATCTGGTGGTGGCCGTGAACAAGATGGACCTCGTGGACTGGTCCGAGGACACCTACCGCGCGATTCTTGCGGACTTCTCGCATTTCGCCGAGAAGCTGACAATCTCCGACATCACTTTTGTGCCGATGTCGGCGCTCGAGGGTGACAACGTCGTGCGCGCATCCGAACGGATGCCGTGGTACCAGGGTGGCCCGCTGCTGCACCTGCTCGAGAATCTCACGCCGGGACGGCGCCGGAACACCATCGACTTTCGGTTCCCGGTGCAGCACGTCGTTAGGCCGAATCAGCAGTTTCGCGGGTATGCCGGCACCGTGGCGTCAGGCTCCGTCCGCCCAGGCGAAGAGATTGTGTCCCTGCCGTCCGGCGTGGGAACGCGCATCAAGTCCATCGAGACGTACGACGGTGCGCGACCCGAGGCCGAGGCGGGCGATGCCGTGGTCCTGACGCTGGAAGAGGAGATTGACGTGTCGCGCGGCGATATGCTCGTGCGACGCAAGAACCTCCCCACGGTAGCCGATCGACTCGAAGCGTACCTGTGCTGGATGAACGAAGAGCCGCTCGAGGTGGGGCGGCCGTATGCGCTCTTGCACACCACCCGCGAGGTGCAGGCATTCGTGGAGCGCATCGAGTATCGGGTGGATATCGATACGCTTTCGCGCACGGACGCAACGGCGCTCGGCCTCAATGAAATTGGCCGCGTGGAGCTGGTGACGGCGAAGCCGCTCTGTTTCGACGGCTATCGTGTGAACTCGGCCACCGGGAGCTTCGTTCTGGTCGACGCCGCGACAAACGTGACCGTGGCCGCCGGGATGATCCGGGGCGCTGCCAGACCATCGGAGTCGGTGCGGTCGTCGGTGTCGCCGAATGTGGCGTGGCAGCCTTGGAATATCCCGCGCGAGGAGCGCGAGCGGGCGCAGGGTCACCCAGCGCTCGTTGTGTGGCTCACGGGCCTTTCTGGGGCCGGGAAGAGCACAATTGCGCGCGGGGTCGAGCGGGCGCTGTTTGCCGAGGGCTACCGCACGATGTTGCTCGACGGCGACCAGCTACGGCACGGACTCAACGGTGACCTCGGCTTCAGCCCGGCCGATCGCGCCGAGAACGTGCGGCGCGCGGGCGAGGTGGCGCGACTGTTCTTCGAAGCGGGGCACGTGGTGCTCTGCAGCTTTGTCTCGCCCTACCAGCGTGATCGGGACGCGGTGAGGGCGCGCTTTCCCGACCAGGGGTTCGTCGAGGTATTCGTGTCGGCGCCAGTGAGCGTCCTCCAGGCGCGTGACACCAAGGGCCTCTACCGGAAGGAAGCGGCGGGCCAGGTGGTGGGACTCTCTGGGGTGTCAACGCCGTACGAACCGCCGGCGGCGGCCGATCTCTCGATTGACACGGGGGCGATGTCTGCTGACGACGCGGTTGCCCAGGTGCTGACTCTCGTACGCGGCCGGATTCCACGGAGGTAAAACACGAAGCCCCGCCGAGTGGCGGGGCTTCGTGCTCCGACGCATGACTCTTGTTAGCGCGAGCCCTTTCGGAAGAGCATCACCGGTACGGTGAGCGCCATAATCTTGAAGTCCTCGGTCACCGACTGCCGCTGGATGTAGGTCAAGTCGGCCTCGACCTTCTTGCGCACGTCGTCCACGCAGGTGTCGTACTTGAGCGTGATTTGCGCGTAACCCGTGATGCCGGGGCGCACCTGCTGGCGAAGCTGATAGTCACGCACTTCACTGCGCAGATTCTGGAAGATCTCCGGCTGCTCGGGTCGCGGACCCACCACGTTCATTTCGCCGCGGAGCACGTTGATGAGCTGGGGCAGTTCGTCGAGCCGCGTGCGTCGGAGGATGCGGCCGATCGTGGTGATGCGCGGATCGTTCTCGCCGCACCACACCTGCGACTCCTCGCCCGGCTTGGCCGGACGCATCGTGCGGAACTTGTA
>CAYPYY010000001.1:81263-92082 GCA_964414995.1 uncultured Gemmatimonas sp. | reverse complement strand
CTAGTCTCACTCGAAGGCACGCCATTTGGTGCCCGAACGGATGCGCGTGGGCGCTTCGAGTTTCGGGAAGTACCGGCCGGCTCGTTCGTTGTTCGCGTGCAGTCACCGTACCTCGACTCGATGGCGCTCGGTGCCATCTCGGCGGAGGTCGCGGTGAGCCGCAGGGCTCGCGACATAGTTCTAGCTACACCGTCGCTAGCGAGCTATCATCGCGCGGTCTGTGGGTACGCTCTTCCCGCCGAGGAGAGTGTTCTCGTCGGGAACGCAACCAGAGCTTCCGGCGAACCGGTGGCGGGACTGCACGTCGCCGCTGCGTGGAATGAAGCCGTGCTTCGCACTTCGGGTTCGGCGATGCTACTGCGCGGTTCTGTCGATACGACGGATGCCAATGGCTTCTTCGCACTCTGCGGTGTTCCAGCCGACGCGCAGTACCACATTCGCGGTGGCGATGACGACGCTGGGACCGCGGTCCTGACAGTCTCCGCGTCACCGCACAGAGTTCGGCGTCAGGATTTGCGGGTTGGCGCGGCGGTATCACGGGTTCGAGTGCGCGGCCGACTGGCCGACGAGTCCGGTGCCTCGCTCGCGGGCTCGGTCGAAGTGAACGGCGACTCGAGTGCGGCGGTTCAGTGGCTCGAGAACGGCACATTCGAAGTGACGGTCTCGGAGCGCAGCACCCAGCTGTGGGTGCGTGCGATCGGCCACACGCCTCGATACATCGCGCTTGAACCGGCGGGCAGCGATCTCGACATCGGCGATGTTCGGCTCGAGCGAGTGCCGCAGGAGATCGAAGGCCGACTCATCGCGGGACGCCTCGTGAGTCGCGAAGAGTTCGCGTTCGAGGAGCGACGAAAGGCTGGTCTTGGTGTCTTCTTCGACTCTGCGTTTCTCGCGCGACTGCCTCGGGTCAGCGCCAATGCACTCGCCGGATCCTCACCGCGGATCCGGGCTGGGCGTGCCGGAGGTCCAGGTGAAGTCGTCCTGCTTCGCCGCGGTGTGGATCAGTGCTTCCCGCGCGTTTTCGTGGACGGTGTCTACTTCGGGGTGCAGGGAGTCAACAGGGGTGCCGGTCGTGCGCCTGTCGTTGCGGCGGAGATGATGGCGGCTTTCCTTCAGGAGGCGAAACGCATCGAGGTGTACTCGGCCACGCGGGCGCCTGCCGAGTTTCAAGACTTTGATGGCTGCGGTGTGATCGTGATCTGGACCAAATGACTCGTCCGGCCCACTGCGCGTAGTCAGTATCCCGCGCCGACTCGCTTGCCGATGTGCAGGCCTTCCGTCAGCGCGCGCAGCAGGAAATCCGCGACATCCTCCACGCTGATCTTGCGCGCACCCTCCGGGAGATAATCCTCGAGCGTGCGGATGCGACCGGTGCGCTCGCCGGGCACGATGTCGCCGGTCGCCACCATCGTCCAATCGAGTCCGCTGTCGCGCATCGCGAGCCAGGCCTCCTTGTGCCGCGCGCTCACTTGCTTGAACACCGCCGGAAAACTCGGCTGATCGTGCCGCAGTCCGCCGTTGGGCGACTCGAGGATCCCACCGCCCGCGACGCCGAGCACGCGGCGCACGCCGAGCTCTTGCATCACGCGGACGATGTTGCGCATCCCCTGCGACTGCGCGGTGCCGGGATCCTCGACCCCCGCGCCCCCGAGCGCCGAAACCACCGCGTCGGCGCCGCGGATGACGTCGCGCACGCGGTCGAGGTCGTGGATATCACCCTGCACGACGGTGAGGCGCTCGTGCGGCGGGACGCGAGAGGCGTCGCGCGCGAGTGCGCGGATGGAGTGGCCGGCGGCGAGGGCGTACTCGATGAACTTGGAGCCTACGCGGCCGGTGGAGCCGAAGACGGCGATCTGCATAGTCAACTGCAGTGGTGAGTTGTGAGTGTTGAGTCGTGAGCGTCAGGTACCTGCCAAGCTACCACTGATTCTCACAACTCATAACTCACAACTCACAACTTCCGTTCATCACCGATAGTTGTGCCCCCGCACCGAGCGTTCCCCCACATTCGCATCCAACGCCGTAAACGCCTTGGCCCGGATGTTGTACACCCCGCTCTCCACCTGCAGGATGCCGCGCACGAGGAGGAGTGGCGTACGGGAGATGAGCAGCGCCTGGCGTTCGAAGCGTTGCGGCGAGACGACCACGTTGATGGTGCCGGTCTCGTCCTCGAGCGTGAGGAACACGAAGCCCTTGGCGGTGCCGGGACGCTGGCGGCAGATGACGAGGCCTGCGTGGGCCACGCTTTCGCCGTCCTGCATCGTGTGGATGTCGCGGGCGGTGCGCACGCCGTTGGGTGCGACGAGCGGACGGACGTGGCGCATCGGGTGGCCATTCAATGAAAGGCCGGTGAGGCGGTAGTCGGCTTCGGTGAGTTCGGGTGGGGAGAAACCGGGGATGCGCTCGGGGACGCGGGACTCGGGGAATAAGGCGAGTGGGCCGGCGGGGGTGCGCTCGGCTTCGAGGACGCGCCAGAGGGCGACGCGGCGGCGGCGGTTGGCTGGTTCGTCTTGGACGAAAGTGTCGAAGGCGCCGGATTCGGCGAGGGCGCGCAGGGCGCGTTTGTCGAGATTGGTGCGGGTGACGAAGTCTTGGATTGAACTGAAGTTGTGAGTTTTGAGTTTTGAGTTGTGAGGGTCAGGAACTGACAACTGCGGACTGCCAACTGCTGACTGCGAACTGCCTACTGACAACTGCAAACTGCTTTCCTGCATCTGCAGGGCGCGCTCGATCTTTTGGCGCGCGTGGCTGCCGAGTCCGATGACGGAGCGGATGCCGAGGCGGACGACGGGAGGGGCGTTGCGGCCGGTGCCGGGTTCGAGGGTGTGGTCCCACTGCGAGCGGGTGACATCCACGGGCAGCACCTTCACGCCGTGGCGCTTGGCGTCCTCGATCAACGTGCCGGGCGCGTAGAAGCCCATCGGCTGCGCGTTGAGGATCGCGCAGAGGAACTCGGGCGCGTAGTAGTGGCGCAGGTACGCGCTCGCGTACACGATCAGCGCGAAGCTCGCGGCGTGGCTCTCGGGGAATCCGTAGTCGGCGAAGGCGTTGATCTGGTTGTAGATCCGCAGCGCGATGTCTTCGGGGATGCCGTTGGCCCGCATCCCGGTGATCATCTTCTGGCAGATGTCGGCCATCCGCTCGCGACTGCGCTTGTGGCCCATCGCCTTGCGCAGGAGATCGGCCTCGCCGGGCGTGAAGCCGGCGGCGGCGATCGCAACCTGCATTCCCTGTTCCTGGAACAGGGGTACGCCGAGCGTGCGCTTCAAGATGGGCTCGAGCGAGGGATGCGGATAGGTGACCTCCTCGACGCCGGCCTTCCGCCGGAGATACGGATGCACCATCTCGCCCTGAATGGGCCCGGGGCGGATGAGCGCGACCTCGACGACGAGATCGTAGAAGCAGCGCGGCTTGAGTCGCGGCAGGGTGTTCATCTGCGCGCGGCTCTCGACCTGGAACACGCCGACGGTATCGGCGCGGCAGAGATCGTCGTACACGGCCTGATCGGCGCAGTCGAGCTGCCCGAGATCAATGGTGACGCCGCGCGTGCGACGGATGTAGGCGAGGCAGTCCTGCACGACGGTGAGCATCCCGAGGCCGAGGAGGTCGATCTTGACGAGGCCCACCGGGTCGAGGTCGTCCTTCTCCCACTGGATGACGGTGCGGTCCTCCATACTCGCGGGCTCGATCGGCACCACCGTGCGCAGCGGTTCCTCGGTGAGCACGAAGCCGCCGACGTGAATGCCCCGATGCCGCGGCGCCGCATCGAGCTGCTCGACGATATCCGCGAGCTTGGCCACGCGCGGGTCGTTGGCGTCGAGGTTTGCGCGTTCGAGGAGCGTCGGTTCTTTGCGCGGCTCGGATCCGTGTGCGTCGTCGCGCCCGACGGGCGCTCCTCTCTCTTGGGGCTCTCCGCGCTCCACGCGCAGCGCGCGGTGCTCCTCGCGCGCGCGCTTGATCAGGTTGCTCGCGTGCGTCCCCACCACGAGATCGCTCGACACCGCATCCACGAGCGTCGCCGGCCGCACGGGCGTCGCATTCCGTCGCACCGAGACATCCCGCACCGCCCGCTTACTGTAGTTCGCCGGCCCCAACGCATCCGCCCGCTCCGGCGCAAACGGATCAACAGGAAGCTCCTCCCCCTCCTCCCTCTCGCTCTTCGCACCTCGCTCTTCGCGCATCGCCGCCGCCGTATTCCGAGCACTGAACCGATCACTGAGCGATGCGACCACCCCTGCCTGCTCGGGCGAAAATCCCAGCACACGCGCCGCATCCCGCACTGCGCTCCGCCCCCGCCACGTGATGTGCTCGCACACCATCGCCGCGTGCTCCCGCCCATACCGCTGATACACATACTGCAGCACCCGCTCCCGCTCCCGGTGCGCAAAGTCAATGTCGATGTCCGGCGCCTCCGCGCGCTCCTCGCTTAAGAACCGCTCGAACAGCAGCTCCAGCTTGATCGGATCCACCGCCGTGATGCCGAGGCAGTAGCACACCGCGCTGTTCGCCGCCGAGCCACGCCCCTGGCAGAGGATCCCCTCGCGCCGCGCAAAGCGCACGATGTCCCACACGATCAGGAAGTAGCCGGAGAGCCCGAGCTTGGCGATCAACGTCAGCTCGTGCGCGAGCTGCTTGTCGTGCCGCGCCGTGCGCCGCCAGCCCCAGCGCTCCTGCGCGCCGTCCTCCACCAGCCGCGCGAGATACTCGTCCTCGTGCACGCCCGGCGGCAGCGGAAAGCGCGGCAACCGCGGCTTGAGCGCCTCCAGCCGAAACGCACAGCGCTCGGCCACCGCCAGCGTGGCGTGCAGGCCCTGCTCGCGTCCGGCCCAGCGCCGCGCGAGCTGTGCGTAGCCCTTCAAATGCCACTCGCCGTTGGGGCGCAGCTTGGTGCCCATCTCGTCGAGCGTGGCGCCGTGCCGCAGCGCGCAGAGCACGTCGTGGCCGAGTCGCCCCTGGGCGCGGGCGTAGTGCACATCGTTGGTGACGACCCAGGGCACGTCGAGCGCCGCGCTCAGCGGAATGAGCTGCTGCACCAACGCGCGTTCCTCGGCCAGCGCGTGGTCCCAGCACTCGATCGCGAAGCGCTGCGCGAAGATCGTGTGCAGCTGGCCGGCGGCCTCGCGGGCGAGCGCGGGTTCGTCCTGCGCGAGGAGTTGCGGCACCCAGCCCCGCGGGCAGCCGCTCAGCGCGAAGAGCCCGCCGCTGTGCTCGGCGAGCTGGTCGAGCGTCACGCGCGGCTCACCGCGCGGATGGTCGAGCCGCGCGCGCGTGATGAGCGAGCAGAGGTTGCCCCAGCCCTCGCGCGTCTCGCAGAGCGCGACGAGATGCGTGCGCAGGCGCGGCACGCCGTCCTCGCCGATCACGCGGCCGGGCGCGTGGCGCGCGCCGCGCTCGAGCGTGCTCGGCAACGGCACGTCCACCGTGAGCTCGGCGCCGAGGAGGCCGCGGAGCCCGGCCTCGCGCGTGGCGGTGGCAAAGCGGACCGCGCCGCCCACGTCGTCGTGGTCGGTGAGCGCGAGCGCGTCGAGGCCGAGGGCGACGGCGCGTTCCACCAAGCGCTCGGGGTCCGAGGCCCCGTCGAGCAGCGAGAAGGTGGAATGGCAATGGAGCTCGGCGTAGCCGCTCAGTCGTACCATCCCTGCAGGCGCCAGCCGCCTGCGTCGCGGTAGAGCAGGAAGTCCTGGCCGAACTCGTCGCTCTCGCCGCGCCAGTAATCGCGCGCAAAGGGCGCGGCCTGCCACCACTCGCCGCTGAGGCGCTCGGGGCCGCTCGCGCGCTGCAGGGGAATGCGCCGTCCCCGCCAGTGCATCACGAGCGGCGTGCCGCGTCGGTCGGTGGTGACGGCGACGGGCTCGGGGGCCTCGAGCAGCCGTGCGGCGGGCAGCGGCGCGACCGCGCGCGCACCGGTGGCGCCGCGCATCCCGTTGCCAGCGAGCTGATCGCTGGGCAGCGCGCGCGCGGCCTGTTCCACCTCCACCCAACCGCCGGCGCGCTCGGGCGCGTGCGAGTCGCGCGTCACCGGACGCACGACGCTGCCGGCGCCGAGCGTGGCGCGCAGGCGCGCGAGCGCGGCTTCCGCGGCGGCGGGATCGCGCCACGCGGGCGCGAGCAGGTCGCCCTGCTCGGCGGCCGAGGGCGCGGCCTCGCGCACACGCAGCTCAACGGCGGCCACCGGGGCCTCGAGCGTCCAGGTGTCGAGCGCGGCGCGGCACCGTTCGAAGAGCGGCACCACGCGGGCGATGGGGCGGGCGGGGCGCACCTCACGCGAGACCGTGCGGCCGTCGTCGAGCGTGAGCGTGATGCCGAGCGCGGCGGCCGCGCGTCCCTCGGCGACGAGCGCCCGCACGAGGCGTTCGAGCGCGGCGCGCAGCAGGAACAGCACCGGCTCGAGCGTGGGCGAGGGCGAGGCGAGTTCGTGCACGATGACGCGCGGATCGTCGCTGGTGGCGAGCGTGGCGCGCCGCGGATCGTCGGCGCGGGCGAGTCGCCAGGCGGCGAGCCCGTCGCTACCCCAGCGACGTTCGACCTCGAGCGGATCGAGCGCGGCGAAGGCCCCGGCGCTGCGCAGGCCGAGGGCGGTGAGGGCCTCGCGCAGTTCGTCGTCCATCGGTAGGAGCGTGATGGGAACGCGCGCGAGATAGTCGCGGTCGCCGCCGGCGGCGATGTAGAGCGGCTCGTGCGCGGCGCGCGTGCTCCAGGTGGCGGCGTGCGCGGTCACGCAGGTGTCGGCGATGGCGATGCGTGCGCGCGGATGCCAGACGCGGGCGAGGGCGAGCAGCGCGGTGGCGAGCGCGCGTTCGCCGCCGATGGCCTCGAAGCCCTCGGCGCCGACCCACCAGAGGCCGGGCGACTCGCGCACGGGCGCGACCTGCGGCGAGGTGGCGAGGAAGGCGGCACTCGCGCGCGCGACTTCGCGGCCGATGAGCGCGGCGTCCCAGGGGAGGAGCTCGAGTGCGGCGCACTTGGCCCGCGCCTGCGCGACGGTCATCGCCGCGCGCACGCCTTGCTGCGCGGCGGCGGCGGTGGCCGTGCGGATGCGGGTGCCCTCGGTCAGCGCGAGGGGGCGCGTGTCCCAGTGCGGCTCAGCGTCGCGCCCGTTTCCGAGCCACGCCGCGCCGATCGGGAATCGTGGGATGCGCACACACGCGACGCGCGGAGTCGCCGACATTGCCAACCTCCAACGACAGTGGAACGTGATGGTGCGGTCCGCCCTTCTCGATCGTCGCCACGACCGTGTGGGCGTCGCGCCGCTTGAGCACGAGCCGCAGCGCGCCGCCGATCTCGGAGGCGCGCGTGCCCTCGCCCAAGAGGAGCAGCGCGGCATCGGCATCGCGGGCGAGCTGCGCGAGGCGCACGGCAACGGTGCGCGGCAACACGGGCGCGCCGTCGAGCACGACCAAGGCAAAGGCCCCGGTGCGGAGCAGGAGATCGGCGCACCACGGCGCCCGCGCGCTCTCGCCGGGCCGCACGACCCAGAGGGCGTCGCGCCCCATCGGATCCACGCTCACCCAATCGCGGGGGTCGAGCGTGCGCGTGGCATCCACCCAGGCGACGGCGTGCCCGGTGGCGAGGGTGGTGGTGGCGAGGGTGCGGGCGAGGGTGGTCTTGCCCGCGCCGGCGGGGGCGAGGAGTTCGGTGAGGCGGCCGCGGGGGAGACCGCCGCCGGGCAGGACGGCGTCGAGCGAGGTGAGGCCGGTCGGCAGACCGGGGGTTGCGCTCGGGGTGCCGGCGACGACGGCGGCGAGCTGTTCGCGGAGGAGGGCGAGGGAGGCTTGCATATAATACCGAATAAAGACCGAAAGTCTTGGGTAGGTAATTACCGAATAAACACCGAAAGTCGCAAGGGCTTTTCGGGACGAAGAACGAGGAGCGAGGAGCGAGAGGGAAGAGCGCGGGATGAAGGGCGACGGGTGAAGAGCCGAAGCGTTTCTTCCCTCAAGAGAGGCAGCGTGACGGGCTGCGGACCGCGCGAGTAGTGTGCGGTATGAATCCGCTCCGACGCACGGCGTTACTCCTTGCGCTGGCTGGACTTGCGGCCTGTGATGTCACAGGACCGGATCCGCTGCGCTATGCCCCGATCGTGATGCTCAATACGCCTGCGGCGGGGCGGGTGACCTTTGGAGTACGGGTCACCAATATCGGGGATCGGGAGGTCTCGGTCATCGCCGATGCCTGCTCCGTGGGATACCGGCTGGTGCTGTATCCGATGCGCAACGAGATGGATCCGCGTGGTCTGGTCTGTAACCTGTTGGTGCCGAGGCAGAGCGAGGTTCTGGCTGGCGGCGAGACGGTAGACATTCACGCGTTCCCCGTCGAACTGAACCGCCTCGGGCTCACCGGCACCTACGAGCTGACCATCCTGGTGACGCACGACAAGCGATACCGCGAAGTGCCCGCAGGCTCAATCGCGATTCCCTGAGTACTTCGGCCGCCGTGCGGAGGAGCGCCGTCACCCTCCGTGCCGCCGTCGCTAGCGAAGCATCGCCTGGAGTCGGTCTCGCACGGTCGGCCACTCCGTCCGCAGCACGCTGAACATCACCGTGTCCCGCGGCGTCCCGTCGCGGCGGGCTTGGAAATGGCGGATCACGCCGTCGCGGTGGGCGCCGAGGCGGGCGATGGCGGCTTGGGAGCGCGTGTTCGCGAGGTCCGTGCGGAGGGCCACGACGCCGCAGTCGAGTGCGTCGAAGGCGTGCGTCATCAACAACAGCTTGCAAGCCGTGTTCACGTGCGTGCGCTGCCAGCGCTGGGCGTACCACGTGTAGCCGATCTCCACACGGCCGATGCTGGCGACGATGTCGTGGTAGCGCGTGGTGCCCACGATCGTGTCCGTCGAGAGTTCACGCACGGCCCAGGGGAGCATCGTGCCGTTGGCCTGGCCTTGCAGCGCGGCGACGATGTACGCCGTCATCTGGGCCGGTTCGGGGACGCTCGTGAACCACAGGTCCCAGAGGGCGCCGTCGCGGGCAGCGTCAGCGAGGGCGTCGGCGTGCGCGAAGGTGAGTGGCTCGAGGCGGACGCCGTGGCCTTCGAGGGTGACGGGGGCGCTCGCGTGCATTGGCCAAATATGCGAGGGCCGAATGCAACACGCCCCGCCGTGCGTGAGCGCGGCGGGACGTGCTGCCCCTGCGACGGCGCGTGGGACTAGCGGCGCCGCCTCCCCGTCTGCGGACGGGTCTCCGGTTCGTTGATCCAGCGCATCGCGTCGGTGAGGATGCCCGCGGCGCCGGCCTTGGCGGCCTCCTCGTACTTGGCCGGATCCACCGTGACGGTGAAGCGCTCGAGCTGTCGCCGCCGTCCGCCGCTCATCAGGGCGAGTGCATTGGCCGCACCCATCGCCACGCCGCCCACGCCGAGGCTCTGCTCCACCACCGAGACCACGGCCTCCGGGTAGCGCCGCGACGTGGAGTCGTTCGTGCTATACGTGCCCTGCTGCCGCACCTCGTTCTTGCGCAGCGCGCAATACGGTTGCTCGCGCGCCTGACGCGACGCGCCGAGCGGGTTGCAGCGCACGTTGTCCTCGCTCGCGTCATAGCTGATCACGCGCGCGCCGACGGTGAGGTTCACCGAGGCCGCGACGCGCGCCGTGTTCTGGTCGGCGACGCGCGACCTGCGGTTGTCCGCCTCGATCGCCGCGAAGTCCACCGTATAGAGAATGTTGACGGGCTGCGCGCTGAAGAGGCTGCCGAGCGTGGTCTCGCCCCAGAAGAGTCGCGCGGCCGCCATTCCGCCGACGACTTCCATATCCACCAGCTTCTGTCCGGTGGGCGCGTAGATGCGATACTCGGTGTCGCCGATCTTGCGCTCCTCGGGGCTGGCCTTGCCGCGCTCCTGCATATCCTTCCACGCGTAGTGGTCGCTCACGCCGGCCGTGACGACCTCGTAGCCCGCCGCGGTCAACGTGGCCGGTGCACCGCCGCACATCGCATCGGCGATGCGCTGGAACGACGTCGTGTCGAAACCGGCGAGCTCGTAGACCTTGGTCACCGTGACTTCGGACCGGTTCTGCGTGTTGAACATTCCCGCATTCGTGGACGATGAGCCGCTGGACTTGAGCGCGAACGCCACGGCGCAGGAGGTGATGACGACCTTCCCACCCGGGGGCGGGGCATCCGGAACCACGATCATCGCCTCCGCAGAGGCCGCAGCCACAGCGATGAGCCCGACGATGCCGGTCGAGCGAGTGAAAAACGACATAGGATCCTCCACAGGGGTTGTGGCACCTTCGACGGTGGTGCCTCGTGCGCGGGAAGTTGCCCGCGCGTCTCACCCCAGACTCAACACCTCAACACGTTGCACCGCATTGACTTGGGGCCGCATTCGCGGCCCCGGGTGGTTGAGCATTCGCTGGTCCGACTCTCATATTATGGGCAATGAGCGGCGCGCCCCCCTTCCAGCTCCGAACCCTCGGCGGGCTCCGCCTCGTCGCGCCGGATGGCTCCGAGGACATCTCGCTCGCCACACGGCGCCTCAAGCTCGCGCTGCTCACGGTGCTCGCGGTCGCCCGCAAACCGATGAGCCGCGACAAGCTCGTGGCGATGTTCTGGGGCGAACAATCCGAGGAACGCGCACGACACTCGCTGAGCGATGCGCTCTCGCACCTGCGGCGCGCACTCGGCCCCACCGCCATCACGGCGCGCCGCGCCGAGGTGGAGCTCAACGACG
Organism: uncultured Gemmatimonas sp.; assembly: GCA_964414995.1. Classification (GTDB taxonomy): domain Bacteria; phylum Gemmatimonadota; class Gemmatimonadetes; order Gemmatimonadales; family Gemmatimonadaceae; genus Pseudogemmatithrix. The sequence continues at coordinate 81,420 of CAYPYY010000001.1, read as the reverse complement.
ACCTGCCGCTGGTACTCGATCTGCGCGAGCTCGCGGCGGCGGCCGCGGCGCGCGACTGGCCGCGTGTGGTCGCGCTCTACGACGGCCCCTTCCTCGACGGCGTGCACATCGGCGGCTCGGCGGTGTGGGAGCACTGGGTGCTCGCGCAGCGCACGGG
>CAYPYY010000001.1:78621-81163 GCA_964414995.1 uncultured Gemmatimonas sp. | reverse complement strand
TGCACATCGGCGGCTCGGCGGTGTGGGAGCACTGGGTGCTCGCGCAGCGCACGGGCGCGGCCCGGCTCTTCACGACGGCCGCGCAAGCCCTGTGCGAAGCGCACGTGCGCGAGCGGCGCTGGGCGAGTCTCGAGACGTTGGCGACGAAGTGGGTGGAATGCGCGCCGGATGATGCTGCCGCGCAAGGCTTCCTGCGCACGGCGCGCGAGGCGCTCTCGCCGGCGCCGCGCGTGCGAGAGCCGGTGGTGGAGGCTGCGATCGTCGCGCCGCCGGTTGCGATCGCAGCGCCGGCTAAGGTCACGCCTGCGCGCTCGCGCGCGCGGCGATGGCTGATCGCCGCGGCGGCTGCGGCGGTCGCGCTGTTCGTGGTGTCGCGCGGAGGTGTGGTCGCGTCACCGTCGCTTGTCAGCGCCGAAACAATCACGGCGGCGTCGCCAGAGGCGCTGGCTCTCTACCGCCGTGCCAGTAGTGGCAGCGCGGCGGGCATCACGCGCGCGGACGCAGTGCGCCTCACCGAGCAGGCCATCGCACTCGACAGTTCGTTTGCGATGGCGTATCGCCAGCTTGGGCTGCTGCTCGAGAGTGACGATACGCAGCGCGCGCGCGTGACCGCGGCGCTCACGCGTGCCGCGGCGCTGGCCGATCGTGTCACGCCACTCGAGCGCGCGCAGATCCAGAGTTCGTACCATATGCTGGTCAGTGGCGACTACGGACGCGCCGCCGCTGCGCAGCGCGAGTTCCTGCGGCTCGAGCCCGCCAGCGGCGACGCCTGGCACGAACTCGGGATGACGTACCAATACCTCGGCGACAACGTGCGCGCGGCCGATGCGTACCGCGCCGCGCTCGCGCGCGACTCGTCGAGTGCGGCGACGTGGTTCAATCTGATTGACGTCGTCTACGCGGCCGGCGATACCAGTGGCGCGTTCCGTGCGCTGGAGGAGATGGGCCGCGCGATTCCCGGGCATCCCGGCATCTTCACGATGACGGCGACGCTCGCGGTGGCCGTCGGGGACTTCGCGCGCGCGGAGCAGCAGATGCGCGCGTATTTGGCCTCGTCGCCGGACAATCCGCGCACGCAGGCGCACGGCGAGATGCGGCTGGCGCGCATCCTCTGGGGTGCAGGGCGGCTCGATGCGGGCGACGCAGCCGTGGAGCGCGGCATCCGCTGGCAGCTCCAGCGCGGCGACAGCGTCGGTGCGCTCCGCGAGGGGCTCGCGCTCGCGATGGCCGCAACCTGGCTGCGTGGCGATCCGGCGCGCTCGGCGCGGCTCGTGCGCGCGGCGCTCGCTCGCGTGCCGATGGACGCGTTGCCAGCGCTCAACCGTCCGTACGTGGAGCTGGCGACGGCGCAGGCCCTGGCCGGCGATGCCGGCGCGGCGGCGACCACGCTCGCGGCGTACACGCGTGAGGTGCCCGTCGAGGCGCGCCGGCGTCAGGCGGGCGGCGAAGCGCTCGCGCGCGGCACGCTTGCGTTGCTCTCGCGCGATGCGAGTGCAGCGACGCTGCTCGAGCAGGCGTCCACGCCCGACTGCCCGGGCTGCGGCCTGCCGGAGCTGGGCCTGACGTTCGACCTCCGCGGCGACGATGCGAATGCGCGCGCGGCGTATCGCCGCTACCTCGAGCTGCCGACGCTGCGACGGACGGACCTGCTCGACGCGTTGCACCGCGCGTGGATCGAGCGCCGACTCGCCGGTGAACGCCGCACATCTTGGCCCGCGCCGCCCGAGGGACCGGCGCCGCGCGCGCGGGTTATCACCACGACCACACTCCACGAGTAACCGAATGCGCGCGCTGCGCCTTGTCGTCCTCCTCACGCTCGTCGGCTGCGAAGCGTTCAATGATCCCAGCGACCGCGGCGCTGCGGACCGCTCGCAGGTGACCGCCGTGGAAGTGTTCGGTGCGCGCACGTGGACGGCCGTCAGCGCGGGCCTGCAGCATACCTGCGCGCTCGACAATGCGGGCAAGGCGTGGTGCTGGGGCGCGAACACGTATCTGCAGTTGGGCGAGGCCACGGCGAACACCTGCGCAGATGTGGGCACCTGCGCGCGCCGCCCGCTCGAGGTCTCGGGTGCACACGTGTTCACGGACATCGCCGCCGGCGCGACGCACACGTGCGCCCTCAAGGCGAATGGCGAAGTGTGGTGCTGGGGCGGGGGACTCGAGGGCAGCGGCGCCGGGTTCCTCGGCACGGGTGCGATCCTCAAGAGCGTGGCGCCGGTAAAGGTCACGGCCGACTCGGCATTTGTCGCGATCGCGGTGGGCGCGTCGAACAGTTGCGCACTCACGGCGAGCGGCCAGGCCTGGTGCTGGGGCAAGAACGCGCGTGGCGAGGTGGGCGACAGTTCGCAGGTCGCGCGCACCGTGCCGGTACCGGTGCGCACCGATGCGCGATTCACGGGCATCACGCTGGGCAACAGTCACAGCTGCGGTCTGCGCGTGAGCGGCGCGGTGCTGTGCTGGGGCTGGAACCGCTTCGGGCAAGTCGGTGCGGAGGCCGTGAGTTACAACGACGTCGCGGCGTTGGAGCTCCTGCCGCGACGCG
>CAYPYY010000001.1:62974-78521 GCA_964414995.1 uncultured Gemmatimonas sp. | reverse complement strand
GCGGAGGCCGTGAGTTACAACGACGTCGCGGCGTTGGAGCTCCTGCCGCGACGCGTCGCGGGCACGGGGACGTACGCCGAGGTGCACGCGGGTGCGAATCACACGTGTGCGCGCCTCACGACCGGCGGTATCGATTGTTGGGGAATGAACCAGGATGCGGGCCAGCTCGGCGACTCGCTGGGACTCACGCACCGCGGGGTGCCGGGCGCGATCGCGAGCACGGAGACGTTCACGGTGCTCGATGTGGGGCACGTGAGTGCCTGTGCGCGCACGACGGCGGGGGCCGCGCGCTGCTGGGGCGGCAACTTCTATGGAGCGATCGGTAATGGCGTGCGGTCGCCGCTACCGGAGCAGGCGCCGGTGGCGATGGCGGGGAGCGTGGTGAGCTTCACGCGGTTCAGCGGCGGCGGCTACCATATGTGCGGGCTGGATGCGGCGGGGAAGCTGTACTGCTGGGGGGATAAGGCGTATGGGCAGATAGGGAACTAACGGGAAATTGTGTTGACGGGAGTGGCACTAATCCTTATCGTATGCGCGCGAAGTTCGAGTATTGTTGCAGTGGATCACTCACTGGGCTCCCATGGTGCACTCTCGATTGATTACCGCTGTGCGATCTCTGCTGCTCTCCTTTGTGCTCACTTGCGCAGTCGAGGCGCGGGCGCAAGGGACCGGCGTTGCAACGAGCCGTTTAGATGCGGAGGCCTCGGGCGATCCGCGCGACCGCGGCTTCGAGGCCTGGCGGATTTCGCCGGCCGCTCAGGCGCGCGTGGCGCCGGTGGTCCTCAACACGGCAGACCACCGAATCATCATCGAGTCCGCACTCACGCGCGCGTCCCATCGCGACGCCGACTTCTCAGAGGCCCTCGCCGCCTGTTCTGACTCGCTCCGGGTGACTCCCGAGGTGCGGCAGACGCTCCTCGACTCGAGGCCGTTCCGTGCCGCGGAGACGCTTCTCGCGCGCGAGCCCCGCATCTCCATCACGATTCTCCCGCAGGTACGCGGTCCCATCGACTGCGCTCGTACCGACGGAGCGCGCCTCTCGCTCCTGGCGGCGGGGATTCTCGTTGCCGAGGACACCACGCGGAACGCCAGCGTGGATGTCAGCTACCTGCGCGTGCTTGTGGGAAGTCGGATGCTTGCGGCGGCCGTGCAGCTGAAGGAGCCCGCGCTCACGCTGCATCGGAATGGTGTGAGCGTGGTCCGGGATCGCAACGCGTATCGGATACTCCTCCGATACGACGACTTGGTTGCGGAGGGGCCAACCGCCCGTGATCGTCGGCTCGTACTCGAGCTGGTGGGGACGTCCGGGCGTGTGACGCCCATCGACATTCCGGGCGACTTGGTTTCAGCGCTACGTGAAGAGCTCTTGCCCTGGCGCGTCCAGCGGCTCGCTGCGGAGTCGCACCACGTCCGCCCGATCCCGCTGCCCGCTCCGGAGGACGCCTCGCTCCGCGATGCGCGCGCGTCCTACGCTGGCGGTGCGTTCGTCGACGCGACGGGTGTCGTGATGGAACGCCTCACACGGCGCGGCTTGTCGTCAGGGGACGTGACGACGGCGGCTGTGCAAGCGGGCCTCACATTCCTCGCGCACGGCGACTCGGCCTCCGCCCGGCTAATGTTGCGCCGGGCGCTGTCGGAAGAGCCCTGCCTGCAGCTCCCCCCAAGTGAGGGTTCAGAGCTCCGTGCACTCGTCGATGGGCTGCGCCTGCGACAGAACTGCGACGTGATTCCGACGGGAACCGTCTTGCGCCTGTCGCTTGTGCCAGGCCGGTATCGGCGATTCCGGTATCCGGAACGCCCGCCGAATCCGACTCACACGATTGCGCTCGGTACTGCGGCGGCGCTGAGCGTCGCGGCCCACCTGCAGTCGAACGCCGCCTACGACAGTTATCTCGAAGCGGTGACCGATGCACAGATTCGCTCCCGCTTCGACGCGGCCTCAACCGCGCGTAGCGTTGGCAACGTGATGGCGGGCGTCTTCTGGGGGCTGTATCTCACGCCAATCGCTCGCGCCGTCATTGATGAGCGCCGCTTCGCACGGCGGTACGATGCCGTGAGGAACTACGGCGCGGAGTTGCCCCCTCGCGTCTCGCTCTACGTCGGCCCGTCCGGCGTTGGTGTGCAGCTTCCCCTGTTCTGAGACCTGCCGAATGTCCCGCCTTCTCCTAATGGTCGTGCTCGCCGTGGCCGCCTGCGTCGCTGGCCCCCTTGAGTACGGGAATCCACTCGATGCCCGGGCCGACGTGGAGTCCCTGCTTGAGATGTCGGACGTCCCGGACAGCCTTTTTGCGCGGAACGAGGAGTTCGTTGCGCAGATGAGCTGTCGTTGTCGAGTCCCGTCCAGAGCCGACACTGCGTGGTTTGTAGTCTCCGGCCTCGGTGCTATAACCAGCCTCGGAGGCGGGCGCTTTCGCCCCGACGCAGGCATTGGCCTCGTTCCGGCCACGGTGACAATCGCCGCCGCCCTGCGCGACGCGAACGGCCCACGGGTTACGAAGACGCTCGTCATCCTTCAGCGCCCAACGGCCGTGTCGCTGTCCTGTGATCCTTCGGGGCCTGCGTGTACGCCTCTGTCAGGCTCAGGCGTGACTCGCACGATCCTGATGAACGTCACCGACGCTGGCGGCTCACCTGTCAATCTTCCCTTCACCAGCTTCCGCTACGGCACTGCAGTCTCGCGAGACCCTGGCGTTGTCACCATCCTGGACCGTCCGACTCCCACAAGCATTCGTGTGCAGACGGTTGGGGCCGGTACCACTTACGTGGTACTGGGCGAGGGCAGCATCCGCGATTCTCTGCAGGTCGTCGTGACGCCCTGAACGGAAGTGCGTCTCTGCGGACTTGACTCTCTCGCGACCAACAATGGGCATCGGACGTCGCGACTTCCTCGTCGTGTTCGGATCCGCCATGGCTGCCGTCGCGGGCCTGCCTTCGAGCGCAGTGGCGCTCGAGGAGGACCGGTATCTCAACCGTCGGCTAGGATTCGCCATTCGAAGGCCGCACGGATGGCACTTCGCGGATGTCGCCGAGATGGGCGCGGTGCAGCAAGGGCTGCTGGCCCTCGACGACTAGGAAGTCGAGCGTATCTGGAAGAGCGCCGACGCGCTGCAGCTGGTCACCGCGACGGCCGAGCCGCTGGGCCTGCGGAATTCGCGATTCACGCCGGGCGTTTCCGCGCTCCAAGATCCCCTCGAGGTGGGTGAGCCGGGGCCGGAGTTCGCCGCACAGGAGGAGATCACGCTGCTGCACGGGCTGCTGCGCGACTGGCAGCCAGCGTCCGTCGTCCGCCGGTTGACCGTCTCCCGTTGAGTCGCCGAGGAGTACCACGCGCGCTTCCTGTTCGAGCACACGCGCCTCGCTCGGTCCACGCCAGTGCGGATGCGCGCGCTGCACATTCACCAGGAGCGGTGGCGCTACACGCTGCGGATGTTCGACGCGATTGACCAGCCCTGGGACTACGATTCGGTCGTGGAGTCGGTGCGCGTATTGTAGTCAGCGCGGCACCCGCTCACGCCCTACCCCGGCACTGCCGCCGCGTCCCGCGCCCGCGCAAACTCCGGCGCCATCAACCCCGCCTTGCTCCGCCCGTGCGGGTCCTGCCCCGCACGGATGCGATTCACCATCGCCAACGCCGTCTCCGTCACCGGCGGCTCCTCAATCGCACTCGTGCCCAGCGGCGCCACCCGCTCGCCCCACTTCACGAGCAGCGAGCAATACGTAAGCCCGCCGCCGAACGCCGGCATCAGGAGCCAGCTTCCGGGTGACACGCGCCCCTCTTCGAGCGCCTCGACCAACGCTACCGGCACCGTCGCCGCACTCATATTGCCGTACTTCTGCACCGTGAGCATCACCTTCTCCATCGGGATGCCCGCGTACTTGGCCACCGCTTCGATGATCCGCAGGTTCGCCTGATGCGGTACCACGAGCGCCACGTCCTCCGGCGCCACGCCGCGCGCACGGAGCACCTGCTGCGACGCGGCCGCCATCGCCTGCACGGCGCGCTTGAAGATCACCTGGCCGTCGAAGTCCCACAGCGTGTCGCCGAACGTGATCCCCAGCCCCGAATATCCGCAGCCGAACCCACGCACGCGCAGCGAGTCGCGCGCCTCGGCGTCGCAGCCCATCACCGCACCAAGCATTCCTTCCTCGCGCTCGCTGGCCTGCAAGACCACCGCGGCGGCGCCATCGCCAAACAGTACGGCGACGTTGCGATTGCTCCAGTCCATATAGCGTGAGATCAGTTCCATGCCGATCACGACCGCATTCTTGACCATTCCCGTGCGGATCATCGCCGTGGCCGTGGCGAGGCCGTAGCAGAAGCTGGTGCAGGCCGTGTTGAGGTCAACGCTTGCGGCCTTGGTGGCGCCGAGGGCGAGCTGCACACCCGAGGCGCTGTTGGGGCAGAGCTCCTCGTTGCTCACGCCGCCGTAGATCACGAGCTCAAGGTCCGCGGCGTCGAGCCCCGCGCAGGCCAGCGCGCGCGACGCGGCAATCGTGCTCATCTCCACGGCGCTGATGTGCGACACGCGCCGCTCCTTCATTCCCGTGCGCGACGTGATCCACTCGTCGTTCGTGTCGAGGAAGGTCGCGAGGTCCGCGTTCGTGAGCACGGCCGGCGGCATACACTTGCCCCAGCCGGTGATGGATGCGTAGGTCATCGCTCGAGTCGTGTAGGAGAGTCGCTCAATCGGGAATGACGGCCGTCGCCTCGATCTCGACCACCGCCCCAGCTTCCATCAGCGCCGTCACCTCGACCGCAGTCATCGCGGGAAAGTGCCGGCCCATCACTGCGCGATACGCCTCGCCGAGCGGCTCGGCCGCCGCGAGATACTCCGCGCGACTCGTCACGTACCACGTGAGCCGCACCACGTGCTCCGGTCGGCCGCCCGCCGCCGCCAGGATGTCCACCACATTCTGCAGAGCCTGGCGCGCCTGTGCAACCAAGTCGGGGCCGACGAGTCGCTGATCGGGTGTCCAGCCGATCTGGCCGGCGATGGAGACCAGCGTCCCGCGCGCGGCCACGCCATTGGAGTAGCCGCGCGTGCGCGCCCAACCGTCCGGCTGCAGAATGCGATGCGTCACGTGGACTCCTTGAGGCGGAAGCGCTGCAGCTTCCCGGTGTCGGTCTTGGGGAGCGCGGCCACGAACTCGACGTGCCGCGGATACTTGTACGGCGCGATGGTCGCCTTCACAAACTCTTGGATCTCGCGCGCCAGGGCATCGCTCGCCTCGCGTCCGGCCTTGAGCACGACGAACGCCTTCACGGCCTGCCCGCGATCCACGTCGGGCACGCCGACCACCGCGCACTCGGCCACGGCGTCGTGCTGCATCGCGGCGGCCTCGACCTCGGGCGCGCCGATGTTGTAGCCAGCCGAGAGGATGAGGTCGTCGGTGCGCGCCTTGAAGTACACGTAGCCGTCGGCGTCCATCATCGCGGCGTCGCCGGTGAGGTTCCAGCCGCCACGCACGTAGTCGCGCTGACGCGGGTCGCTGAGGTAGCGGCAGCCAGTGGGGCCGCGCACCGCGAGCCGTCCCACGTTGCCGAGTGGCACGGGCTGCAGCGCGTCGTCGAGGATGGCCACCTCGTAGCCAGGAACTGCCCGCCCGATGGCACCGGGGCGCACATCCTTGCCCGCGGCCGCAATGAAGATGTGGATCATCTCCGTGGCGCCGATGCCGTCGAGCATCTCGATCTTTGTCTCCTGTCGCCAGAAGTTGCGCGTGGCGTCCGGAAGCGCCTCGCCAGCCGAGACGGACGCGCGCAACGAGCGCAGCGACCAGCGAGCGCGATCACGGTTGAGCGCGAGCGCCATCTGCCGGTAGAACGTGGGCGCCGTGAAGGTCACCGTGGCCTTGGTCGCATCAATGGCATCGAGCAGCGATTCCGGCGTGGCCTTCTCGAGCAGCACGGCTGCACCCCGAGCCGCGAGTGGAAAGCAGAGCAGGCCGCCGAGCCCAAAGGTGAACGCGAGCGGCGGTGTGCCAATGCAGCGATCGGATTGCGCCGTGCGCAGCACCTGCGCCGAGAAGCCGTCGCACATCGCGAGCACGTCGCGATGAAAGTGCATACAGCCCTTGGGCTGCCCGGTGGTGCCGGAGGTGAAGGCAATCAGGCACACGTCGTCGCGACTGGTCGGCACGGCCGCGAACGGCGACCGGTGCTTGGCCATCTGCGCCTCGAGGCCATCGGCGGCATCCGTGCCCCAGCAGCGCATCACGCGCACGGTGCTCGGCGCTACGATCGCGGCGCGGAGCTCATCGGCGAGTCGTGCGTCGCAGAGCGCGGCCTGGCACTGCGCGCGATCGGCGATCACGTGCAGCTCCTTGGTGCGCAGTAGCGGCATCGTCGTCACGGCGACGCAACCGGCCTTGAGTGTGGCCAGCCAGGCCGCTGCCATCCAGCGTCCGTTGAATCCGCGCAGCAGCACGCGGTTGCCCGGCACGAGTCCGAGGTCCGACACGAGCACGTGGGCGATCGCGTCCACCTGCCGCGCGAGCTCGGCGTACGTGGTCTCGACCCACCCGCCCTCGCCGTTGGGCGTCACGAGGGCGCAGCGCGCGCCGTGGCCTTCGGTGATTGCATCGTCGAGCAGGCGCACGGTCGCGTTCACCTGCTCGGGATACGCGTACACGCCCTCCAGCCGTAGCACGGGCCACTCCTCCGCGGGCGGCAGTTGTTGGCGCGGCCAATGATCCACGTGGGCGCTGGGGGCGAGGTCCTTCGGCGCGGCAGTCGGCATCGGAGGTCCTATCGTGCGGGGGGAGTCTTCAACGTTTCGCGTCCGACGAGCAGACGCTGGACTTCGGTGGCGCCCTCGTAGATGCGGAGCGCACGGATGTCGCGGTACAGCCGCTCGACGACACTGCCCACCTTCACGCCGAGCCCGCCGTGCAGTTGGAGGGCGCGGTCGATGATGTGCTGGGCGAGCTCGGTCGCGCCGAGCTTGGCCATCGCGGCCACGGCGGTGCTGCGCGCATCGCTGCTGTCGCGCTGCCAGGCGGCGCGGTAGGTGAGCAGGGCGGCGGCGTCGAGGTCGGTGGCCATATCGCCGATGATGGCCTGCGCGAGCGGCTGGCCGCCGAGCGTGGTGCCGAACATCGCGCGCGAGTTGGCGTGGTGCACCGCCTCCGCGAGTGCGCGTCGCGCGAAGCCCACCGCCGCAGCGGCCACCGACACGCGGAAGATGTCGAGCGTGCGCATCGCGAGCTTGAAGCCCTCGCCGAGCTCGCCGAGCCGGTGCGAGTCGGGGATCACGTAGCCGTCGAGGCGGATCGTCGCCAGCGGATGCGGCGAGATGGTTTCGATCCGCTCGCTCACCGTCAGTCCGGGCAGACTCGCCGGCACCAGAAACGCCGAGATGCCCTTGGAGCCGTTGCTCTCGGCGTCGCTGCGCGCGAACACACAGTAGAAGTCGGCGATGCCGCCATTGGAGATCCAGGTCTTGGTGCCGTCGAGTCGCCAGCTGTCACCGTGGCGCGTGGCGCGCGTGGTGATGGCGGCCGCGTCCGAGCCGGCGTCGGGCTCAGAGAGGGCGAACGCCGCGATGGCTTCGCCCCGCGAGACGCGCGGGAGCCAGGCACGGCGCAGGGTGTCGCCGCCGGCGAGCGTGAGCGCGCCGGAACCCAGTCCCTGCATTGCGAATGCAAAGTCGGCGAGCGCGTCGTGCGCGGCGAAGGTCTCGCGGAGAATGCAGAGCGAGCGCGAATCGATTTGCGGCAGGGCACCGCCCTCGCTCGCGGGCACGGTGTAGCGCAGGAAGCCCGCCGCGCCGAGTCGGCGCACCCACTCGCGCACCGCGGCGTCGGGATCGCGGTGGTCCACGTGCTGGGCGCGGACCCACTCGTGCGCGCGCGCGGCAAGTGCTCGGTGCGCGGCGTCGAAGAACGGCCAGTCGGTGTGGGTCAGCACGCTAGTTGCCCTCGAACACAGGCCGCTGCTTGGCCACGAAGGCGCGGTACGCGCGGTGGAAGTCCTGCGTGCCCATACAGACCGCCTGCGCCTGCGCTTCCATCTCAAGTGCCTGCTCGAGCGGCACGCTCCATTCCTGGAGCAGCATCCGCTTGGTCATCGAGTGGGCGAATGTTGGTCCCGTGGCGAGCTCGCTGGCGCGTCGCTGCGCCTCGGCGAGCAGTGCGCTCGGTTCGAGCAGCGTCGTGTAGAAGCCCCAGCGTTCGCCTTCCTCGGCGCTGAACGAGCGGCCGCTGTACAACAGCTCGGCGGCGCGTCCGTGTCCGATGATGCGCGGCAGGATGGCGCAGGCACCCATATCGCAGCCGGCGAGCCCCACGCGGGTGAAGAGGAACGCCGTCTTGGCGCGCGGCGTGGCGAGGCGAATGTCGCTGGCCATCGCGAGGATGGCGCCGGCACCGGCGGCCACACCATCCACCGCGGCGACGATCGGCTGCGGAGCACGGAGCATCGCCAGCACGAGCGCGCCAGTCATCCGCGTGAACGCGAGCAGCTCGGGCTCGGACATCTTGGTGAGCGGGCCGATGATCTCGTGCACGTCGCCGCCGGAGCAGAAGTTCTCGCACGCGCCGGTGAGCACCACCGCCTTGATGTCGCTCGCGTGGGCGAGTGCGCGAAAGAGGTCGCGCAGCTCGGCGTACGACTCGAACGTGAGCGGGTTCTTGCGCTCGGGGCGGTTGAGCGTGATGGTCGCCACGCGGCCGTCGGCGCTGGCGGCGTAGTGGAAGTGCGTGGCCGTGTAGCCAGCTAGTGGGCGCGGGGTCGTGTTGCTGTCCGTCGTCATCGCGACTCCGGGGTGGGGCGCACGCGCGCCTTGAGGGTGCCGAGCGAGGCGTTCAGCGCGCGTCGCTCGTGTGGGGCGAGGGCGTCGAAGAGTTCGACGATGAGCGATTCGTGCATCTGGGCCATCGCTTCGAAGTGCCGGCGACCGGCGGGCGTGAGACGCACGAGCGTGGCGCGGCGGTCATCGGCATCCGTGCGGCGGCGCACCATTCCCTCGCGTTCGAGGGCCGCGACCAACCAGGTCACGTTGCCGTTGGTCGTGAGCGTGCGCTCGGAGAGCTCGCCCATTCGCAATCCGTCGGCGGCGCGGTGGAGCTGTGCGAGCAGGTCGAATCGTGGCAGCGACGAGCCGAACTCACGCTTCAACGCGCTGTCCACCGTGCGCTCAATCATCGTCGTGGCCGTGAAGAGCCGCAGCCAGAGGCGCAGGTCCTCGTGATCGGCCTGGTCGAGTCGCGACTCGGGGTCGCGGCGGAGCGCGGTGGCCGGCGGCATTAGGTGTCGAGCCCCATCAAGACCTTCGTCTCGCCCGTGCGTGCGGCGGCGTCCGGCAGGCAGTAGTCGCGGATGGCGGCGGCGACTTCATCAACCGTGACGAGCCGCGGCTGCTTGGCGTCGGCGAGGATCATCTGCAGCGCCTCGGCTTCGCTCCGGCCCGTCTTCTCGGCGATGCGCTTCATTGAGCCGGAGACGAGCTCGGTGTCCACGTACGCGGGACACACGGCATTGACGGTGATGCCCTTGGGCTGAAACTCCACGGCCAGCGCCCGCGTGAGTCCGACGAGGGCGTGCTTTACCGAGACGTAGTGCGTGACGTACGCGGCGCCGGCGAGCCCGGCCACGCTGGCCACGTTCACGATGCGCCCGCGGCCCTTGGTGAGCATTCCCGGAATCACGGCCTGCGCGGTGTGGACCGCGCCCATCACGTGCACGTTGAACATCTGCGCAAAGAGCGCGGGCGTGGTCTTGAGGAAGGGGACCGTCTCCACGCTGCCGGCGTTGTTCACGAGGATGTCCACCGGCCCGAGCGCGGCCACGGCACCCGCGATGCCGGTGAGCACCTGTTCCCGGTCGGCGATGTCCTGCACGACGGCGATGTGCGTGCGCGTGGGCAGCGTGGCCGCCACCGCCGCGGCGCCCTCGCGGTCGCGCACCATCAGCGTGATGTTCGCGCCCTCCGCAGCCAGCGCGCGCACGGCGGCAGCACCGATCCCGCGATTGGCTCCGGTGACGAGGGCGTGCTGGCCGGCGAGTCGCATTAGGTGAGCTCTCCCTTGGGTGGAGCGGTGTTGGTGGCGGCGAGGGTTGCGCGCTCACGTTCCATCAGGCGGTCCAACTGCTGCTTGGCCGCACGGTACTGCGGCGGCCAAAGTGCTGCCGTGCGAGGATAGCCCATCCGAGACGATTCGGTGAGGGTCCAGCCGGGGTTCACCAGGTGCGGGCGACCGATGGCGACAAGATCCGCGCGGCCCGAGGCGATGATGCCGTTGGCTTGGTCCGCGTCGGTGATGGCGCCTACCGCGATCGTCGCCACGCCGGCCTCCTGTCGCACGCGGTCGGCGAACGGCGTTTGCCACATTCGACCGAACACGGGGCGTTCGCGCTTCACCACCTGGCCGGCGCTCACGTCAATGAGGTCCGCGCCCGCTGCCTTGAACAGCGCGGCGATCTCCACCGCGTCGTCGGCGGTGTTGCCACCCTCGGCCCAGTCGTGCGCCGAGATGCGCACCGAGGTCGGACGCTCGGCGGGCCAGACCGCCCGCATCGCACGAAAGACCTCGAGCGGGTACTTGGCGCGCGCGGCAGCGGAGCCACCGTACTCGTCCGTGCGCTGGTTGGTGAGCGGTGAGAGGAACGCCGAGAGCAGGTAACCGTGCGCGCAGTGCAGCTCGAGCCAGTCAAAGCCTGCCTGCGCCGCGAGCACGGTGGCGTGCACGAACTCGTCGCGCACGCGGTCCATATCGGCGCGGCTCATCTCGCGGGCCCACTGCGAGATGCCATCGAGGTACTGCGTGCGCGTCGGCGCAATCAGCGGCCACTCGCCCTCGGGCAGCGGCTGATCAATGCCTTCCCACATCTTCTTGGTCGCGCCCTTGGCCCCCGCGTGCCCGAGTTGGATGCCGATCTTGGCACCGCTGTGCTCGTGCACGAACCGCACGATGCGCGCCCAGGCATCGCGCTGCGCCTCGTTCCAGAGACCCGTGCACCACGGCGTGATGCGGGCGTCGGGGGCGGGGCAGGTCATCTCGGTCATCACGAGCCCTGCGCCGCCCACGGCGCGCGCGCCGAGGTGCACGAGATGCCAGTCCGTGGTGAGGCCGTCGGTGGTGGCGGAGTACTGTGCCATCGGCGAGACGACCACGCGATTTCGCAGCGTGACGCCACGCACCGTGTACGGCGTGAGCAACGCGGGCGGGGCCGTGTCACTCGCGGTGAGCGGAACGCCTGCGCGCTCGGCGAACCAGCGCTCGAAGGCCGCCACGTAGCCAGAATCGCGCACCCGCAGATTCTCGTGCGAGATCCGTTGCGAGCGCGTGAGGAGCGAGTAGGCGAACTGCTCCGGCGCGAGCCGCGCGTAGCGATGCACGGACTCGAACCACTCCGTGGAATTGCGCGCAGCGTTCTGCAGCTTGAGCACCTCGACCGAGCGCTCGGCTTGGTACCGCGCGAGGGCACGCGCCACGTCGGGCTCGGCGGCGAGAATCTGGTCGAGGGCGATGGCGTCCTCGAGCGCGAGCTTACTGCCGGAGCCAATCGAGAAGTGCGCGGTGTGGGCGGCGTCGCCGAGGAGGACGACCGGGATGCGGCGTGCGGTCGCGACATTGGTCGCGCCCTGGTCGATCCAATGCACCCAGGACTCGCAGGTGACGCGCGGAAAGCGAATCCACTGCGCGGAGCCGCGTAGGTGGCGCGCGTTGCTCAGCAGCGGGGCACCGTCGAGCACGTCGGCGAAGAGCTGCTCGCACCACTTGATGGAAGCGTCGGCATCCATCGCGTCGAGCCCCAGCCGCGCCCACACGTCCTGCGGCATCTCGACGATGAACGTCGAGGTGGACGCGTCGAACTGGTAGGCGTGCGCCTGCACCCAGCCCTGCGGCGTTTCCTTGAACGCGAACGTGAAGGCGTCGAACGGGCGCGGCGTGCCGAGCCAGACGTAGCGGCAGAGGCGCAGCTCGGTGTCGGGACGAAAGCTAGCCGCGTAGCGCTCGCGGATGCGCGAGTTGATGCCGTCGGCGGCGATGACGAGGCCAGGCCGCTCGCGCGCGACGAGTGCATCGAGATCGGGGTCGAGCTCGTGCTCGAAGTGCAACGCGACGCCGGCGTCGCGGCAGGCCGACTGCAGAATGGCGAGCAACTGCTTGCGTCCGACGCCGGAGAACCCGTGACCGCCGGAGCGAATGATCTCCCCGCCGAAGTGGATGGCGATGTCGTCCCAGCGGTGCAGGGCGGCGGCGATCTGGTCGCCGGAGCGGCGGTCGGCTGCGCGGAGGTTGTCCACCGTCTGGTCGGAGAGGACGACGCCCCAGCCGAAGGTGTCGTCGGCGCGATTGCGCTCGTGCAGACTGACGTGGGCGGCGGGGTGGCGGCGCTTGAGGAGCAGCGCCGCATAGAGCCCGCCGGGACCGCCACCGATGACGAGGACGCGCATCGGGAGAAGGTGCAGCCAAATGCTTCAACTTTCAAGCAAATCGCGCGGGCGGGCGCCAAGACGATACATTGTGGAGTCCCATTTCCCCCTCTCACCTCCGTCCGACACCCTTTCTATAGATGAGTACGCGCCGCGGTGGTCGGGGGAAGGCCAAGAAGAAGGTGCGGACCAAGCAGCCGACGCTGACGTCGGTGCCGACGGGCCGTGCGGCGTACACCGACACGCGGCACTGGCTGCTCGCCCAGCACGGTCCGGTCTGCGCATACTGCGAGCGGACGGTCCCGGAGCGTTCGATCACGTTGGACCACGTCACGCCGCGGCGCGGGCTCACGGCCTACGACCGCCGCGACAACCTGGTCCTCTGCTGCAAGACCTGCAATTCGGCCAAGGCAGACAAGCCGATTCTCGTGTTCCTCCTGGCCAATCGTGCGCGCGTGGTGGCGCTCTACAAGTACGGCCAGCACCTCTCGCACCAGTTGGTGGAGATGGTGAAGGACCTCTTGCCCGAGCACGAGCGTCCGCCGCTGCCCGCGCGCCCCGCCGGCAAGCCGGGCAAGCGGCGCAAGACGTGGAAGGAACTGCACCCGCACGACCGCGACGACGCGGATCCGTACCTCGACTGAGCCCGAGCGCGATGGCCGACATCCAGCGCATCCAATCCCACGACGCGCCCATTCCCGCCGGGCACTACTCGCAGGCCACCGTGCACAACGGCGTGGTCTACGTGGCCGGCCAGCTCGCCATCGATCCGGCGACCGGCGAGCGCAAGCTCGGCAGCATCGAGGAACAGACGGAGCGCACGTTGCGCAACGTCGAGGCGATCCTCCTCGCCTCCGGCTCCGACCTTGCGCACGCGCTCAAGATGACGGTCTATGTGGCCGACATCTCACTCTGGGGCGCCGTCAACGAGACTTACGCGCGCATCCTCGGCCCGCACCGTCCGGCGCGAGCGATCGTCCCGACCAAGGATCTCCACCACGGATTCCTGGTGGAGATCGATTGCATCGCGGCTCAGCGATAGACCGACGTATTGACCGCCTGGAGTAGCGCGGCCGGCTCGTAGCCGCGTCCGCCGCGCATCACGAGCGTCACCTTGCGCAGGTCGGCGATGCGCTCGTGCGGCTGGCCATCAATGATCACGAGGTCGGCCACCTTGCCCGCGGCGATGCTCCCGTAGTCGCGCTCCTCGCCCATCACGCGTGCGGCGGTAATGGTCGCGATCTGCAGCACCTCGCGCGCGGGGATCCCCGCCATCTCGTAGTGCTCGAGCTCGCGGTTGTAGCTCGACCCGTCCGTGCCGGCCACGAGCGTCACGCCGGCGTCGTGCAGCCGCTTGATGAGCCGCAGGTAGGCGCGGTTGTTGGCGCGCGCGCCCGTGGAGTCCGCCCCGAGCGAGTCCTGCATCCAGAGGTTGAAGGTGCCGTCCACGACCGTGTTGTGCGCCTTCAGGTCGGCAATGAGCGCCGACATCTCGGGACCGTCCACGTTCGTGTTGCGCGCGACGATGCTGGCCACGAGCGAGTACGCGCGCATCTCTGGCACGAACACCGAGTCGGGATACAGCGTCGAGAACAGGAACGCGCCGTGGTTGATCTCGTCGAAGCCGAGTCGGATGGCGGCGTTGACGCTCAGGCCACGGGGAATGTGTCCGCTGAGTCGCATCCCGCGTCGCCGCGTCTCGGCAGCGATGGTCGGAACGAGGTCAGGATGCACGACGTTGTAGAGCTTGATCTGGCGATATCCAAGTGAGTCATAGCGTGCGACCCAGTTGCGGGCCATCGCCTCGGTGTGGACGAGCACGTCGCTGGGGCCGCGCCAGAGCAGCGGGCCTTCGATGAATCCGCCGAGGATGGCGCGCGGGGCCACGAGCTCGCCGCGGGCGGCGCGGTCGCGGTGCTGCACGCCGACGTCGGTGTCGGCAGCCATATCGCGCACGGTGGTCACGCCGATCGCGAGGTGCCGCGGCTCGACGTTCGTCTGCGACGTGAGCTGGTAGTGCGTGTGCATATCCCACATTCCGGGAATGACCGTCTTCCCGGCGGCGTCAATCGTCTGCGAGCCGCGCGGCACGCGCACGTCGCGGGCGTTGCCGACGGCGGTGATGCGGTCACCCTGCACGAGAATCGTCTGGTTCGGCACCGCGACGCCGCGCTCGCTGTCGAACACCGTGGCATTCCGAATCGCGATGCTGCCCTGCGCGGCCACCGGGATGCGCCGCGCGAGCGCCGCGCCGGCGGCGTTGCGATACGCGATCTCTACCGCCCGGAACGTCGGCAGGGCGTCCACGAAGTCCGGATGCACGGTGATAAACCACGCCACCTGACTGGCGACGAGGCCACCGCGCTCGTCGATCCACACCGCGAACGGCGTGGCCGCCATCGTATGGATGGCGACGAAACGCACGCGGGCGTTCCCGCGCGCGCTTCGCACCGTCGTGTCGCTCACGACCTCGGCGCGAAGGACGACCGTGCCCGGGAGGGCGGTGGCGGAGCGCGAGGGCTGGGCGAGCAGGTGCTGCGCCTGGAAGGCGAGGTCGAGTGCGGTACGATCGTTGAGCGCGTAGAAGCCGTTGCCGCGCGCCGCGCTCACTTCGTTCCCGAGGCGCTGATAGCGGATGGAGTCGCCATCCACGCGCCAGCGGTCGGCGGGCGCGCTGACGACGCCCGCACGGGTCATCGGTCGCGTCTCGCCACTGATGACGCGCCCCTGCGCGTCGAGTCCGTAGCGCGCCTGGACCCAGCGCCCGCGATTGCGGTCAATGTGTGCGTACGTGACGACGATTGAATCGGCGTCGCGGACAACGCGCATTTCGCCGGCCTGGATGCCGTGGTTCATCACTGGGTAGGTGATTGTGTCGGCGGCGACGGTCAGCGAGAGGGCGAGCGCGAGAGGGGCAAGCATCGGCAAGTGTGGTGAGGGACCGACTGCGAGTGGCGCGGAGTGCGACCAAAGGATACGCTAGAGAATATGCGCCCGCTGACACTTTCCGCCCTGTTCGTGCTCGCCGCCTGTCGCGCGGGCACGACCGACGCCGTTGGACTCGCCGATGCGTCGCCACAACCTGATCCCACGCTCGGCGTGCTCACCGTGCAGACGGTGGCCTCTGGGCTCGTGAATCCGTGGGGCCTCGCGTTCCTCCCCGACGG
>CAYPYY010000001.1:5207-62874 GCA_964414995.1 uncultured Gemmatimonas sp. | reverse complement strand
CACTACGGCTCGCGGCTCGTGTTCGCGCGCGACGGCAACCTGTTCATCACGCAGGGCGATCGGATGGGCTACCGCGAGCGGGCGCAGGATCTCTCGATGGGGATGGGCAAGATCGTGCGCATCAGGCCCGACGGGACGATTCCCACTGACAATCCGTACGTGGGTCGCAGCGACGCGCAGCCGGAGATCTGGTCGTACGGTCATCGCAATGCGCAGGGGGCCGCGCTGCATCCGACTACCGGGGTGCTGTGGACGATCGAGCACGGCGCGCGTGGCGGGGATGAACTCAATCATCCCGAGCCGGGCAAGAACTATGGCTGGCCGGTGATCACGTACGGCCGCGACTACTCCGGGCTGCGCATCGGCGAGGGCACGGCCAAGGAGGGAATGGAGCAGCCGGTCTACTATTGGGATCCGGTGATCGCGCCGGCGGGGATGACGTTCTACACGGGCGACAAGTATCCAGGGATGACGGGCGACTTGTTCATTGGGTCGCTGTCGCCGGGTCTGCTGGTGCGCGTGACGATCGCCGATGGGCGCGTGACGAACGAGGTGCGGTATCTGGCCGAGTTGCGCGAACGCATTCGCGATGTGGTGCAGGGGCCGGATGGGTACCTGTACCTCGTGACGGACAACAATGCGGGGCGGGTGCTCCGCGTGGTACCGGTCGCGCCGTAATGCGGTCGGCGAGTCGATTGCAGCGGGTGCTCCGCGTGGGAACCGCGGCGCTCGGCCTCCTCCTCGCGCCGCACGCGCTGGTGGGCCAGGCGATTCCCCAGCTTCCGCCGCGCGCCGACCCGAACGATTGGGAGGCGCACTACGACCTCGGGGTTGCTCGACTGCGCACGCACGGCGCGCACGCGCTGGCGTCGTTTGAGCAGGCGTCGCGCCTCGATCCGAGTCGTGCGGAGCCCCTGCACGGCAGATTCGTCGCGTTTTGGATGTCGCGCCCCCTCGAGGATTTCGCGGCGTGGCTGCAAGGCGATCGTCGCCTCAACGCTGACCGCGACGTGCGGGCCGCGGACTCGCTATTTGCGCTCGCGCTGCAGCGCAATCCGTTCGTGCATCGAGGTCTTGAGGTCATTCTGTTCGATCGCGTCCCGGGTCGCTTCCTGACCAACATCGACACGCGCGCCTGGCTCAAGTATTCCACCGGCGACTTCCAGGAGGCGGAGCGCCTTCAGTCGCGCTCCATTGAACGCAACCCAAAGGAAGTCTGGATGCGACGCGACCGCGCCCTCTCACGCGTAATGCTGCGAGACCTTGCTGGCGCTCGCGCCGACATCGAGGCGCTCGTGGCCGCGTTGCGGCAGGCCGAGGACACGGCGAGCGAGGTGTCGTACTATCGCTCGAAGCACGGACTCCTGCATATGCTCGGGCTCATCCGCGTTCAGCAGAACGATCTCGTCGGCGCTCGCACGGTGTTCGCGGAGGCGATGGTGGAGGACGCGGGGTTTGCCTACGGGCAGGCAGCACTCGCCAATGTCTCGCGGATGGAGCGCAAGGCGCGGGAGGCCACGACGGAGTTCGAGCTGGCACTGGAGCTGGCCCCGCAGGACGCCGTGATTCGCTGGTGGTATGCGCAGGCGCTGTTCGATGCCGGGCGCTACGATGCGTCGGTGGCCGAGGCGCAGAAGGTCGTGGCCGCAGAGCCGCAGTGGGCGGCCCCTCACTTCACGATCGCGCGCGCGCGGGAGCGGCAGGGGCGGACCGCTGACGCACGCGCGGCGTACGCGGGATACCTGCAACGGGCGACGGTGACCGACCCTTCGGCGCGTGCCATCCGGACGCGCTTTCCCGACCTGCGCTGACTTGCGGAGCGACGAGCGATGATGACACGTTGGCGCCGGACCGGACGTCTCCTGTTGCTCGGTGTGGTTTGTGCGGCAATCGTTCCGGTGGGACTGCGCGCGCAGGCGCAGGGCGCGACGCCGCGGGACCTCACCGAACTCCCCGCCGACGCCGATCCGAATGACTGGACCGCGCACTACGATCTCGGAGTTTCGCTCCTCCGTCGCGACCCCGTCAGTGCGCTCGAGCTTTTCCGACGCGCTTCACGCATTGATCCCAGTCGTGCGGAGCCGCTGCACGGCCAGTGGGTGGCCTACTGGATGTCGCGCAGCCCGGACGAGTTCGTCTTCTGGAACGTCGGCGCCGGGCGAATGAGCCCGAGCGAGGACGTGCGCATCCAGGACTCGATCTACGCGCTGGCGTTGCAGCGCAACCCGTTCGTGCATCGCGGTGCCGAGGCCATCCTGCTCGACTGGGTGCCGCGGCGAATGCTTATGGACCGCGACTCGCGCGCCTGGATGGCGTACAACACCGGAAACTTCGCCGAAGCCGTACGCCTGCACTCGATTGACCTCCGACGGAACCCACGGGACGCCGTCCGTCTCGTCGACCGGGCGGCGGCGCGCGTAATGCAGCGGGACCTGTCGGGCGCCCTGGCCGATCTCGAGGCCGCCCTAGCGGTCGTCCAGGGCGAGGAGAACCGTGCGCGCCAGGTGACCTTCTATCAATCGAAGCACGCGATGCTGCAGATGATCGGGCTGGTGCGGCTACAGCAGGGCAATCTCGCTGGCGCGCGCACTGCCTTGGCCGATGCGATGGTCGAGGACGCTGGCTTTGCCTACGGACAGGCCTGGCTCGGCAACATCTCGCGTGCCGCTGGAGACGTGGCGACGGCCGTGCAGGAGTATGAGTTCGCGCTCGTGCTCGCCCCGTCTGATCCGGTGATTCGTCTTTGGTACGCCGAGGCGCTCTTTGCCGCCGGGCGCGACGACGAGGCCGTGCTGGAGGGCGAGCGCGTGGCGGCCGCCGCGCCGGAATGGGCCGCGCCGCATCTCACCGTCGGGCGTGCGCACGAACGCCGCGGACGACGCGATGAGGCATTGATGTCCTTTGCCGCCTTTCTCGAGCGCAGCGCACGGTCCGACCCTGAGGCACCAGCCGTGCGTGCGCGATTCGCCGCGCGCGACTGACTCACGCACCGGCGCCCGCTACATCAAGAACAGCGTCGCCAGCCCCAGCAGCATCCCCATACTGGCCACATCCGTCGCCGTGGTGAGGAAGATGCTCGACGCCGTGGCCGGGTCCGCCCCCACGCGCTTGAGCGTCATCGGGATCAGCGCGCCCGAGATCCCGCTGATCACGCACGACCCCATCATCGCCGCGACCACGATCATCGCGAGCGGCAGCGCGTTGGGATTTCCCTGCGAGCGCGCGACTACGAACATTCCAGCGCCCGCCACGAGCCCGACGAGGAACCCGTTCAGCACGCCGAGCAGCGCCTCCTTGGCCACGAGTCTCTTGCCGATGCCGGTCTCCTCCATCTCGCCCAGCGTCATTCCGCGGAGCGTCACCGCCAGCGCCTGACAGCCGGTGTTGCCCGACTGTCCCGCGAGCACCGGCAGGAAGAGCGCGAGAATCACCATCTGGTCCAGCGTGTTCTGAAAAAACCCCACCACGCCCGCGGCCAGGAACGCGGTGAGCAGGTTGAGCTGCAGCCACGGATGCCGGAACTTGAGGCCACGCGGCCAGGGCGTGAGCAGGCGCTCCTCCTCGTTGACGCCGACCATCTGGCCGGGTTGCGCCGAGATCTCGAAGGCCTGTTCCTCGAACATCGCGCTGCCGCGCACCTGCCCGAGCAGCCGCCCCGCATCGTCCACGACCGGGTACACCGGAAAGTGCTTGTGCACCACCGCCCGCATCGCGTCGTCGAGCGGCGTGACCGCCTGCAGCGCGAACACGTCGCCGAGCATCACTTCGTCGAGGCGCGTGTCCGGATGCGAGGTGAGCAGGTCGCGCATCGTCGCGAGGCCGATCAGCTGCCGATCGGCGTTGACGATGTACGCATACGTGAAGAACACCCGCTTGGGCAGCTCACGCACACGCTGCGTGGCGTGGCCCACGGTCTCGTCCGGGCGGAACACCGCGGGCGGCATTTCCATCAGTCGGCCGACGCTCTCGTCGGGGAACGAGAGATTGAGCGACCACTGCGAGGTGACGCCCATCGGCACGGCGCGGAACAGCGAGTCGCGTCGCTTCTCGTCGATCTCGCTGATGATGTCGCCGGCAATCGCTGGATTCAGCGCCTGGAGAACCGCCGCCGCGGTGGCATCGTCCATCTGCTCGACGAGGTCGGCGGCCTCGTGCTTGCCGAGTCCGTCGAGCGAGCGGGCGAGTTGGTCGGTGGTGCGGCGCCGGGGCGCCTGAGACGTACCGTCGGACACTGCTGGCTCCGGTGGAGATAAATAGGATGTAGTAACTTGCTTGGACGACGCCCGTGCGTCGAGTCGCAGTTTGCTGCGCCAACGACCCGCCGCCGCGCCGCGTTCCCAGACGGTCAGATGCCGACTTCACCCTCTCGTCCCGCCCGACCGATGCCTCGTGCCCTCCGCTTCCTCCCGCTCGCGCTCGCCGCGCTCACCCTCTCGTCCAGCGCCGCCGCGCAGATGGGACCCGGCGGCCCGATGCAGGCCCGCCGCGATACCGTGCGCCGCGTGCTCACCATCCCCGGCACCCGCGACGGCCAGTCCACCTTCCCCCTCACCAACTACCGCGAGACCACCCCGCGGCAGTGGGGCGTGATGGACTTCGAGCACTACCACACCACAGCGGAGATGAACTACTGGATGCAGCGCTGGGCCACCGAGAAGCCCGACCTCGTGCAGTTGGTGCAGGTGGGCACCTCGTTCGGCGGCCAACCCATCTGGCAGCTCATCGTCACCAACACCAAGACGGGCGCGCACACGGCCAAGCCCGCGGCGTTCTTCGAAGGCGGCCGCCACTCCGGCGAGATCACGTCCAGCGTGAGCATTATGTACCTCGCCTGGCACGTCATCGAGAACTACGGCAAGGATCCGGCGATCACGCGCCTGCTCGACGAGAAGGCGCTCTACCTGCGCCCGAACAACAATCCCGACGGCGCGGATATGTACAAGCTCACGCCGATGGCCAATCGCTCCTCCGTGCGGCCGATCGACAATGACGGCGACGGCCTGCTCGACGAGGATTCCGGCGAGGACCTCGACGGGGACGGCTTCATCCGCCAGATGCGCAAGTACGTCGGCGAAGGCAAGGGCACGCACGTCGTGGACACGATGGACGCGAAGGGTCGCCTGATGCGTTTCGTCGGTCCCGGCCGCGGCGACTATATGCTGTATCCCGAAGGCATCGACAACGACCGCGACGGCCGCTACAACGAGGACGGCGTCGGCGGACTCGACCTGCACCGCAACTATCCGTACAACTGGCGTCCGATGACCGAGGCCACGGGCCGCGGAATGACGCAGTTCGGCGCCGGCGAATACCCGCTCTCCGAGCCGGAGACGCGCGCGGTGTTCCTCTGGCAGCTGCACCATCCGAACATCGGCGTGACGAACTCGATGGACACCGCCGTGCCGATGCACCTGCGCGGCCCGAGCACCTGCAACGAACGCGAATGTATGTTCGCCAGCGACCTGCGGCTCTTTCAGTACTTCGACTCGCTGGGCCTGACGTTCACGAACTATCCGTGGGCCGGCGACGTGTACCTCACGTACTCCAATCGCTTCGCGCGCCCCGGCGCTGAACGCGTCGGCGAGCCGCTGTTCGGACACGGGCCCGACTTCGGCTACTTCCAGATGGGCCAGATCTGGTACGGCGACGAGCTCTGGAACGGTGGCCGCGAGCGCGACTACAACGGCGACGGCCGCTGGGACGAATACGAAGTCCTACGCTACAACGACGAGTGCTGCAACGGCGCCGGCTACCAGGCCTGGACCAAGGTGCAGCACCCCGACCTCGGCGAGGTCGAAGTGGGCGGCGCGAATCCCAAGTTCTGGGTGCAGAACGGGCCGCCGGAGATGCTCGAGCGCTGGGCGCGTAACCAGGCGCTGTTCAACCTCGCGATGGCGATGGAGCTGCCCAAGGTCGTGATCGAGAACGTCGAGGTGCGCCGCATCACGCGCCCCGCCGCGGACTCGGCGACGCACGAAATTCGCGTCAGCGTTCGGAACACGGGGCGCATTCCCACGGCGCTCGAACAGGCCAAGCGCGTGCACATCGTGCGCCCCGACTTTCTCACCGTGCAGGGCGACGGGCTGCGGAGCATTGGGCGCGGCACGGAGTTCTGGCTCGCCGGGCGCGAGACGAAGGTCGTGACCGTGCGCGTGCGCGCCGAGGCGGGCCGGCCGCCGATTGATGCAAATGCGCGAGTCACCAGCACGCGCGGCGGTGTCGCCGACGCGCCCGTGCGCGTCATCCCGTAGAGCGGGGGACCTTTGCGTTCAGCCAGCGCTGGAGCCGGTCGAACACCGGCTCCGCGCGCTGTGCATCCTCGTTGAGGATCTCGTGGTACAGCCCCTCGAAGCGTTCGGCGTCCACGAGCGCGCGGGGTGCCGCTGCGGCAAACGCATCGCTGCCCGACGGCGAGACGAGCGCATCGGCGCCGGCGTAGAGCAGCAACGTGGGGACCGTCCAGTGTGAGGCGGCCGCGCGGGCATACTCGCCCGACTGCAGAACCATTCGCGCGAGGCGCGGCGAGAGCCGGTCGTGCACCAGCGGGTCCTCCAGATACGCGCGCACCACGGCGGAGTCGTGCGAGATGCGTTGCACGTCGAGTTGGTTGCTCACTGCAATCGACGGCACCACACGTTCGCCGATCCATAGCTGCAGGCGCTGACCGAACGAAAGCTCAGCCGCGAGGGCCGGCGACGTGAGGATCAGAAAGTCGACGCGCCTGCGCTCCTCGGCCACGAAGCGTGCGGCAATGGCGCCACCCATCGAGTGGCCGAGGAGAATGAGTGGGCCCGTCGCAGGCCGAGCGGCATCCACGACGAGCTCCAAGTCCTCGAGCAGGGCGGTCGCGCTCGGCACGTCGCCGCGCATTCCTTCCGACTGCCCGTGTCCGCGCTGGTCGTAGCCGACCACGCGGAATCCGCGGGTGGCGAGCCACTGGGCCACGTGGCCGTAGCGTTCGGCGTGCTCGCCGAGCCCGTGCACGATGAGCACGGTTCCACGCGCGGCATCGCCAGTCCAGTCAACGAGCCGGAGGGCGAGGCCGTCCGCGGTACGGAGGGTCGGCGGAAGGGGCACGGGTCGCGGGGGGTTCCCGAAAGTGTAGCACGAGGGCACCAGCACGGCGAGCGTGCACCAGGGTAGAATCCGGAGATGCCAATCTCACCCCGCCTCGCCCCACGCCGCGTGATCGCGGGCCTCGTTGCGCTGCTCGCAGTGAGCGCGTTGCCGGACGTCGCGCTCGCGCAGGCGAGCCCATTTCGGGCGGAGAGCCGCTCGACCGAACTCGTGGTCGTCCTGCACGGGATGGGACGCACGCCGCGCTCGATGGCGCCGCTGGTGGAGGCCCTCGAGAAGGATGGCTTCGATGTGCTGAACCTCGGCTACTCGAGCTATTGCTGCAGCATCGGCGAGATTGCCGACACGATTCGTCTCGCCATCGCCAAGGCGAGGCTGCCGCGCCACCAGACGGTGCACTTCGTGGGTCACTCGCTCGGGGGCATCGTGATTCGCACGCTGCTCACGCAGGGCGAGCGGCCCGTGGGTGCCTCGCGCGTCGTGACGCTGGCGTCGCCCAATCAGGGCTCGCGCGTGGCTGATCGGTTTGGAGGCGTGGCCGGACTGGTGCTGGAGCCGGTGAACGAGCTCCGCACCGATTCGTCCGCGACCGTGCGTCGGCTGCCGCCAATCGCAGGCGTGGAGATCGGCGTGCTCGCGGCCGATGACGACTGGGCGGTGAGCGAGGAGGAGACGCACGTCGCGGGCGAGACGGATCATCGCGTCGTGGACGCGGGCCACACGTTCATTATGCGTCGCGCCGAGGTGCACCGCCTGACAATTGCGTTCCTGCGCACGGGGCGCTTTGCCAGCGCGGACTCAACCAGCGCGCGCCGTCCGCGATGAGCGCCGACGCTCCATTGCTCGTGTACGACGGCGAGTGCGGCTTCTGTACGCGGTCGGTGCGCTTCATTCTGCGGCACGACGTGCGGCGTCGGACCGCGCGGTTTGCGGCGCGCGCGAGCGAGGCTGGGCGGGCCGTGCGCGAGCGGCACGCCAGCGTGCGCGACGTGGACTCATTGCTCTGGGTGGACAGCGTCGCGGGGCAGGAACGCGTGCGCTATTACTCGGACGCGCTGATCGGCATCGCCGAGTACCTCGGGGGGCCCTGGGCGTGGGTTGGAGCGATTGCGCGGCTGCTGCCGCGCGCCCTGCGCGATCCGGGTTATCTGTTGATTGCCCGTGTGCGTCGGCGATTGGTGCCTGGCAACGCTGCGTGTGTGCTACCGAGTCCGGCGGAGAGTTCGCGAATGATGGCGTAGCGTTATTGGCACAAAACGCATCTTGACGCCCGGGAATTTCTGAGGAAGTATTGGCGACCCCACCCTCGGAGCCTCGTTTCGATGCTACGTGTGTTCGCCGCAGTGCTCGTGCTGGTCTCTGCTGTATCTCCCGTGGACGCCCAGCGCGGGGCGCGCGAACCGCGCCGTCCCCGCCTGACCGCGGGCGCCGACACTAACGACGCCAACGCCTATCTCCAGTTCGGGCAGCGGACGATCGAGACCAACGCTGGCGCGGCCGCCGACGCGTTCTATTGGGCGAGCCGCCTCGATCCCTCCAGCGCGGATGCCTACTACGGGCGCCGCACGGCCACACTGATGCGGCGGGCGTCCACGTTCAAGGGATATATGGAGGGCGTGCGGCGCACCGTGTTCTCCGACGAGATGCGCGCCAACGACTCGCTCTACTTCCACGCCCTGCAGCTCGATCCGTTCTTGCACGCGCGCTTTGAGCGCATCCTCATCCAGCAGTACTTCCGCACGGCAATCGGCGACGGCATCAATGCCGGACAGATTGACTTCTATGTGGAGCGCCAGCTGCAGGCCGCGCCGCCGGGCGTGCAGGCGGGCTACGAGGCCGCGTCAGGGCGCTTCGTGCTCGCGCTTGACCTCTACACGACGGCCCTGCGCAGCGAGCGCGCGCCGACCCGCTACTACGTCGAGCGCGCGCGCGTCAACGCCCTGCAGGGGCTCGCCGCCGAAGCCATCGTGGACTATCAGACCGCCCTGCAGAAGATGCGCGCCCAGGACGCGCGCACGGATACCGTGGTGATCTTCTACTCGTCGAAGGCACTGCACGAGTACAGCATCGCGCTGTTGCACGCCCGACGGAATGCGATTGACTCCGCGCGGGCCGCACTCGGCCGCGCCCTCGAGGAGGATCTTGCGTTCTATCCCGCCCACGTGGAGCTGGCTCAGCTCGCACTCCGCGCGCGCGACACGACCACGGCGATGAGCGAGATGTCGATCGCCGCGGAGCTGGCGCCCGCCAGCGGGCACGCGCAGTTCCAGTACGGCGACTTTCTTGTCAGCGTGGGGCGCTTCGCGGATGCGATTCCCGTGCTGCGCAAGGCGATCGAACTCGAGCCTTACTATGCGAATGCGTACCGCAGTCTGGGCACGGCGCTCGACCGTACTGGCGACGCGGCGGGAGCGCGTGAGGCCTATGGCAAGTTCCTCGCTGCTGCAGCGCGCAACCATCCGCAGCGAGCCGCGGTGCAGTCGCGCCTCGGCGCGCTGGGCGGTGGCAACTGATGCGTTCCCTGGCGTCGGCGTTGGTGGTGGCCGCGCTCGCGGCTGGCGCGGTCACGGCGCAGCAGCCGGCCGCGACGCCGGCGCCTACGGCCGCGACGCGTCCGCGCACCTCGGCCGAGGACCTGCAGCTCTTCTCGCAGGTCTACAACCAGATTCGCGTGAACCATCCCGACTCGCTGGATTCGCATCGGATGTTTATGGCGGCGATCCAGGCGCTGGTGCAGGCGGCCGACCCGCACTCGTATGTGATCCCGGCGGTGCGACTCGAGCCGGGCAAGGAAGAGCAGTTGCGGCTCGGGCGGCTGCACCCGGTTCCGATTGAGTTCACGTTCGTCGGCGGCTCGGCGATGGTGGCGAGCGTCGGTGCGGGAACGGATGCGCGCCGGCGCGACATCTTGCCCGGCGACGAGCTGGTGGCGATTGATGGCCAGCCGATGCGCGCGGAAAGCGCGCTCGAGCTCGAGATTCAGTTGGCCGGCCCTCGCGGCTCGACAGTGAAGCTGACGCTCGAACGCCGGGGCGTGGACGGCGCACTGGTGCGCCTCGATCGCGAGGTGAAGCGCGAGCGCTGGTCAGAGGAGACGGCCGTGCCCGCCGCGCTGATGCTCGACGACAGCACCGGCTACGTGCGCATCACGACGTTCGTCGGCGAAAAGGTGGCGCGCGACCTGCGCGCGTCGCTGGAGCGTCTGGAGCGCGCGGGCCTCAAGCGGCTGCTGCTCGACCTGCGCGGCAACGGCGGCGGCAGCGTGGCTGAAGCGGCGACCATCGCAGGGGAGTTCCTGCCGAGCGGCACGGTGGTGTACACGTCCACGGGTCGGCGGCAGATGTCGGTGGACACGGGCAAGGTGACGCGCTCGTTCTGGCGCAGTGAGCGTGGCTATCCGATCGTGGTGATGATTGACGACGGATCTGCGAGCGCGTCGGAGTTGGTAGTGGGCGCGCTGCAGGATCACGACCGCGCGCTGGTGGTGGGGCAGCCGAGTTTCGGCAAGTCACTGATGATGCGCGGCTTTCCGCTGTCTGACGGATCCACGCTGGTGCTGGTGGTCGGGCACATACGCACGCCCTGTGGACGCGTGGTGCAGCGGGAGTATCGCGGCATCACGACGCGGAACTACCTGCGGCTCGCAGCGGCGGAGCGCGATACGGCGGGCCGCCCGACGTGCACGACGAAGTCGGGACGCACGCTATATGGCGGCGGCGGGATCTTCCCGGATGTGCGATTGCCCCGAGCGGAGCCGACCCCGAGCTGGCAGCGCCGCGCGAACGAGCTGGATCTCGGCACCACGTGGGCTGGCGGATTCGTAGCGCAGCAGGCGGCGCTGTTTGCGTCGCTGGAGCGGTTTGCGGCGGCGCCGGCCTTGCCGGCGGGGGCCGCGGATGCGTTTCGCGCGTACGCGGAGCAGCAGGGCGTGACGATTCCCGCGGGCGAGGCAGAGGCGCGGCGGTTGGAGCGGTGGCTGTTACTGCACGTGGCGTATGCGAAGTGGGGGAACGAGGGTGTGTATCAGGTGGATGCGCGCCTGGATGAGGATGTGCGGCGGGCGATGACGCATTTCCCGGCGGCGGCGGCGCTCACGCGCCGTCGGTGACCGCGGCGTAATCTTCCGGCGTATCCACATCCTGCAGCGCGCCCACCGGCCAGTCGTGCACGCGCGCTTCGGCAAAGTGCGCGCGCACCACGGCCTTCCCGCATCCCTCGCCGTGCCACGCCAGTAGCTCGGGCCACAGCGCCCGCCTGAACACCAACGGCGGCGCCAGCACCTCTCCATAGCGCGACACACCGAGCGGTTCAGTACCGGACTGCGCGCTCTCGAACAACGCGCGCAGCATCGGCAGCGTCACGTGCACCATATCGGCGAGCATCACGAGCACGGCATCGGCGTCGTCGGGCACTGCCGCTAGCCCCGCGTGCAGCGACGCGCTCGTTGGTCCGGTCGGATCGGGACTCTCGGCGAAGCGCACTACCTGCACAAGCGGCGCCGACGCCTCGAGCGCCACATCGAGCACCGCCGCGCGTACCTGCGGCGCCTGATGCCCGGTTACGACGACGACCGGCTCGCAACCGGCCGCCACGACGCGCTCCACCGTGCGTCGCACCATCGGCACGCCGGCCACCGGGAGCAGGAGCTTGTTCACGCCCATCCGCCGCGATGCACCGGCGGCCAGCACCACGCCGGCAATCTTCATTCGCGCGGCGCGGGCGTCTCCTCGTGAATCGGCGCCGCGCGCTCGCGCAGCGAGCGCGGGCGCCGACCGCTGCGGACCGCCAGCATCTCCGCCACGACCGCGAGCGCCACCTGCTCTGCGCCATCCGTCCCGATGTCCAATCCCACGGGGCCGTAGATGCGATCGGCGTCCACTGGCCCCTCTTGCGCGAGTGTCGCAACGATGCGCGCCGTGCGCTGCCGCGGCCCGAGCATTCCGATGTATCGCGCCGGGCCGCGCAGCAACGCCCGCAGGTACTCGGTGTCGTCCGCGAAGTTGTGGGTCATCACGACTGCGAAACTCTCCTCGTCGAGCACAACCCGCTCGCCGAGTCGTGCCGCGTCAGTCTCGACAAGCGTGATCGGTGACGGAAAGCGTTCCGCGGTGAGGAGGCCCGGCCGCCGGTCAGCCACGACGACACGAAAACCCACGGAAGCCGCAAGCGTCGCGAGGTGCCGTGCGTCGTCGCCCGCACTCACTACGAGCAGCCGCGGCGGCGGCGTGAGCACGTCAACAAACCGCTCCGTGCCGAGCGACGATTCCAGGAATGACTCGCCTCGCGCAATCGCGCGCGCCGCCTCGTCGCCTCGCAACACGGTGCGCACACCACTCGCGAGGTCGGTGGCCACGGCAAATGCACGCTCGGCATCGAGTGCCGCGCGTTCAGCCTCGCGCGCATCGCGCACGGGCTCGATGAACAGCTCCACCACGCCCTCGCACCCGACGCCGAGGTCCCAGGCCTGGATCTCATCTACACTGCCGCAGTACTCACGCCGCTCGGCGACTCCGGAACGAATCACGCCGAGCGCCACTTCGCGCACGTCGGCTTCGAGGCAGCCTCCGCTCACGTTGCCTTCCACGCGCCCGTCCGCAGCGACCACGAGCTTGGCCCCCTCGTGCCGGTACGCCGATCCGCGCACGCGAATCACCGTAGCCAGCGCGCAAGGCACGCCCGCCGCGTGCCACTCCGCGGCACGCGCCAGCACCTGCCGGGTCTCAAGCCACTGCTTCACATCAACTCCACCGGAGATTGTGATGCTTGAGCGGCAGCGAGCGGATCCGCTTGCCCGTCGCCGCGAAGATCGCGTTGGTGAGTGCCGGCACCACCGGCGGCAACGCGGGCTCGCCCATCCCCGTCGGCGGGAACTCGGTGATGCGGAAATGCACCTCCACCGGCGGCGACTGGGCCATACGGATCAGCGGGAAGTCGTGGAAGTTCGACTGCTTCGCCGCACCCGCCTCGATCGTGATCTCCTGCGCCAGCGCCTCGGAAATGCCATCGAGCACCGAGCCCTGCACCTGATTCACGGCGCCGCTGGGATTAATGATCTGCGAGCCCACGTCACCGGCCACCCAGACCTTGTCAATGCGCAACTGGCCGGCGCGCGAGACGGTGACCTGCACGACCTCGGCGAAGTAGCCGCGGTGGCTGAAGTGGAACGCCACGCCCATTCCGGTCCCGCGCGGCAACGTGCGCGTACCCCAGCCCGACTTCTCGGCCACGAGATCCAGCACGCCGCGCATCCGGTTCGGATCCATCAGGAGGGGACGCGGCCCAGGCCCGCTGGGTGGCGGCGGCGGCACGAACTGCGCGAGCAGCTCGCGACGGAACTCCACCGGATCCTTTTTCGCGGCGTGCGCGAGTTCATCAATGAAGCTCTGGAACACGAATGCGAGTGCGTTGCTTCCCGGCGCGCGCAGGAATCCCGTGGGCACGCCGAGCGGCATCACGGAGACACCGAGCGAGAAGTTCGGCACAAAGTGCGCGGGGAACTCCGAGCCGCCGAGGTTGGCGGAGGGCGCGAAGTCGTTGCCCTGGCCGAAGGAGGCAAAGTGGTTCTCCCACGCGACGAGCTTGCCCGCGGCATCCACCGCGCCGCGCAGCTTGTGGAAGCCCGCCGGACGGTAGAAGTCGTGTCGAATGTCGTCCTCGCGCGTCCACGTGAGCTTCACGGGCGCGCCGACGACCTTGGAGATCCACGCGGCCTCGACCATATAGTCGTTGTTCAGTCGGCGACCGAACCCACCACCGCCACGAATGAGGTGGATGGTGATCTTGTCGCCGGGAATGCCCAGTGTGTTGGCGACCAGCGTGCGTCCCGATTGCGGGTTCTGCGTGGGTGCCCACACCTCAAGTGCCCCATCGCGGAAATGCGCGGTGCAGTTCATCGGCTCGAGCGCTGCGTGTGCGAGGAAGGGATACTCGTACTCCGCCTCCACCACAGTGCCGGCCGCCATCGCCGCGGCGACATCGCCGTCATTGCGGAGCGCGCGCTGCGGCGCCGCGGCAAAGAACTCGCGCGCCTTGGCCTTGAACGCCACGCTCGACTGCTCGGCGGTGGGGTGCGACGCCCAGGTGACGCGCAGGCGGTTCCGCGCCGCGCGGGCGTTCCAGTACTTGTCGGCGACGATCGCCACGCCCGGCAGCAGGCCCGCGAGCTGCGTGCCGCCTTCAATAATGAACGCGTCGCGCACGCCGGGCTGCCGCTTGATCTCGTCGAGGTTCGCGCTGGCGACTTTGGCGCCGAACACCGGCGCCTTCTCCAGTACGGCGTGCAGCATCCCGGGCACGGTGACATCAATGCCGAACAGCGGCTGCCCGGTGACGATCTTGCGGTTGTCCACGCCCGGCAGCGGCTTGCCGATGATGCGATAGTCGCGGGGATCCTTCATCCGCACGCTCGCCGGGTCCGGCGGGCTGAGCGTAGCGGCGCGCTCCGCGAGTTCCGCGTATGACAGCGAGCGGTTGCTCGCGCGGTGATGCACGCGCGCGTCGCCGGTCGTGGTGAGCTCGGTCTCCGGAACGCCGAGCGCTTGTGCGGCAGCGGCGATGAGCATTGCGCGGCCCACGGCGCCGGCGCGGCGCAGCGGCTCCCAGTTCGTCGGCGTCGCGGCGCTGCCACCGGCGATCTGCACGCCGTACTTGGCGGGGTCCGCATCTGCTTGCGTGATGGTCACCGATTCCCAGGGAACGTCGAGCTCGTCGGCAATGAGTTGCGGCAACGAGGTCTTCACGCCCTGACCGACCTCGGGGTTCTTGGCCATCACGGTGATCTGCCCTTCGCGCGTGATGCGGATGAACGCGTTGGGCGCAAAGTCGGCGCGTGCCGTCGGCTCGGCGGCGAGCAGGTCCTCGGGGGCGCGGTAGTCGAGCCAGGTGCCGAGCAGGAGTCCGCCGCCGGCCACGGACGTGACGCGCAGGAAGTCGCGGCGATCGAGTGAGGTAGTCATCGGCGGCTCACTCGCTGGCGTTGTCGTTGTTCGCGGCGATTGCGGCCGCGCGATGGATGCCCTCGCGGATGCGCGCGTAGGTCGCGCAGCGACAGAGGTTGCCATTCATCGCGGCGTCGATCTGGGCGTCGGTGGGCCGCGGTGTGCGCGCGAGCAGGGCGGCGGCGGTCATAATCTGGCCCGCCTGGCAGTAGCCGCACTGCGGAACGTCGAGCTCCATCCACGCTTGCTGCAGCGGATGCGAGGCGTCCGTTGAAAGTCCTTCGATGGTAGTGACACGCGCGTTGGCGAGCGCTTGCGCCGGGTAGACGCAGGAGCGCGTGGCCTGCCCGTTGATGTGCACGGTGCAGGCGCCGCACTGGCCGATTCCGCAGCCAAACTTGGGGCCCTTCAAGTCGAGCTCCTCGCGCAGGATCCAGAGGAGTGGCATATCGGCCGGCACATCTACCGTGCGCCGCGTGCCGTTGACGGTGAAAGTCACTCGCATCGTCCCTTGCTCCCGGGCAGAGATATGGCTGGAAGTTGGCCTTCGGGCGGGCGCTCCCGCAACTTTCTCGGAGATGCCTTTCGCTCTCCTGCGCGACCTGCCTGGCTGGTGGCCCTACGCGCTGGGCGCCATAACGTTGGCGTTCAACCTGGCGGCCACGGGTCACGTGCTGCTGACCAAGCGCGACGTGCGCGCGGCCGCTGCGTGGGTCAGTCTGATCTGGTTCGTGCCTATCGTGGGAGCGTTGCTGTTTGCCGCCTTGGGATTGAACCGCATCCGGCGGCGCGCCGCCGACCTGCAGCGCGAGCGGCGTCGTCTGCGGCTCTCGACGCCGCACGACACGGCCATCGCGCGCATCGGCACCGAGGCGACCGTCTCGCCGTCGATGAAGCCCTTCGCGCGGCTCGGCGAGCAGGTGAGTGGACGCCCGCTGCTCACGGGCAACCGGGTGCGCGTGCTCAACAATGGCGACGAGGCCTATCCCGAAATGCTCGCCGCGATCGAGGCCGCGCGGCACAGTGTGGCGCTCAACACCTACATCTTCGGCGACGACGCGGCGGGCAAGAAGTTCGTGTCCGCGCTCGCGCGGGCCACGGAACGGGGCGTCGCCGTGCGCGTGCTGATTGACGGATTCGGCACGCGCTACACCTGGCCGCCGGTCGAACGGGCCCTGCGGGCCGCCGGAGTGCCCACGGCGCTGTTCCTGCCGCGTATCCGCGACGCGGGTCTCGGTTTCTTCAACCTGCGCACCCACCGCAAGGTGCTCACCGTCGATGGCCGCATCGGCTTCACCGGCGGCATCAACATCCAGGCGCGCAACATCCACGCGGACCGACCGGCGCACGTGGTGCGTGACACGCATTTCCGGCTCGAAGGTCCGATCGTCGGGCAACTACAAGAAGTGTTCGCCGAGGACTGGGCGTTTACGACGCGCGAGGTGCTGGATGGCCCTGCGTGGTTTCCGTCGCTCACCGCCGTCGGTGACACCACCGCCCGGCTCTACACCGACGGCCCCGACGGTGACATCGAGATCCTGCGCACCGTCCTGCTCGGCGCGCTGGGCGCCGCACGCGAGAGCGTGCGCATCGTCACGCCGTACTTCCTGCCCGACCAGGGACTGATCTCGGCGCTCCACGTGGCGGCGCTGCGTGGGGTACGGGTGGACATCGTGCTGCCGTCCAAGGTGAACATTCCGATCGTTCAGTGGGCCGCGACCGCGCAGCTCTGGCAGGTGCTGCGGCCGGGCTGCCGCGTCTACGAGACGCCGCTGCCCTTCGATCACACCAAGCTGATGGTCGTGGACCGCGAGTGGGTGCTGTTCGGGTCGTCCAACTGGGACCCGCGCAGTCTCCGACTCAACTTTGAGCTCGACGTCGAGTGTCACGACCCACGGCTGGCCTCGCAACTGGACCAGGCGGTAGCGGCACGCATCGCCGACGCCACGGAAGTGACGCTCGCCGACGTGGACGGCCGCCCGCTCTCGCGCAAACTGCTGCACGCCACGGCCCGGTTGCTGTCGCCATATCTCTGATACCTTTCGCCACACTATGGCCGCTCCTTCTGTTCGACAGACCCTCGTGCGCGTGCTGAGCATCCAGGCCGTCACGCTCGCCCTCCTCTGGTGGCTGCAGAGCCGCTACGGAGCCTGAGCGATGCATTGGATCAACTGGCTCGTCGTCGTCGTGTACCTCGTCTGGATCGTCGGCGATTCGCTGCGCCGCTCCCGGGGCTCAAAGAACATCGAGGGCTACTTCCTCGCCAATCGTTCGCTGCCGTGGTGGGCGGTCGGGCTCTCAGTGATGGCCACGCAGCTCTCGGCCATCACGCTGATCGGCGGCACGGGGCAGGGAGCCACGGACGGCCTGCGCTTCGTGCAGTTCTACTTCGGTCTGCCGATCGCGATGGTCATACTCGGCGTCACCCTCGTGCCGTTCCTGCACGGGGCCAAGGTCTACACGGCCTACGAGTATCTCGAGCGGCGCTTCAATCCGGCCACGCGCTCGCTGACGAGCTTCCTGTTCCTGCTGTCGCGCGGAATGTCCTGCGGCACCATCATCGCTGCGCCGGCCGTGGTCTTCTCGGCGGTACTGGGCTGGGACCTGCGCTTGAGCGTCGCGCTCATCGGCGTGCCGACGGTGCTGTACACGGTCATCGGTGGCGTGCAGGCCGTCACCTGGGCGGACGTCAAGCAGATGTTCGTCATCGTCGGATCGCTGCTGACGATCGTGTTCATCCTCGTCACACGCCTGCCGATTCCGATTGACGATGCGCTGCAGCTCGCAGGCGAGACGGGACGGATGCAGGTGTTCGACTTCTCCTTCGCGCTCGACAAGACGTACACGTTCTGGTCCGGGGTTCTCGGCGGCACCTTCCTGATGCTCAGCTACTTCGGCACCGACCAGAGCCAGGTGCAGCGCTACCTCGCGGCCAAGTCGGTGGACGAGGCGCGGGCGTCGCTGCTGATGAGCGCGTACTGGAAGATCCCGCTGCAGGCGCTGGTGCTGCTGGTGGGCGTGCTCGTGTTCCTGTTCTACGCGTTCGAGCCGGCGCCGTTGCTCTGGAATCCGGCGCACGATCGCGCGGCACGAGCGGCGGCACCCGCGGAGTTCGCCGCGCTCGACGAACGCTACGGTCACGCACTCAACGAGCGCCGCGAGACGGCCACCAATACCGCCATCCTCCGCGAGCGCGGTGAACAGGCGGCGGCCGCGGCGAGCGCGCGGCGCTTTGCCGTTGCCGACTCCGCCGCGAACGCGGTGCGCGCCGAGGCGCTGGCCAAGGCCGGCGAGATCGTGAAGGAGAACACGCGCGACGTGAACTACATCATCCCGCGCTTCGTGCTCGACAACCTGCCGCTCGGGCTCGCGGGACTGTTCCTCGCGGCGGTGCTCGCGGCAGCAATGTCGAGCATTGCCGCGGAGCTCAACTCGCTGGCCACGGCCAGCACGGTGGACTTCTACCAGCGCTGGTTCCGACCCGAGGCGACTGACGTACAGCTGCTGCGCGCCGGCAAGGTGACGACGGCGCTCTGGGGTCTGTTCGCCTGTGTCGTGGCGACGTACGCGGCGACGCTCGGTTCTCTCATTGAAGTGGTCAATCGGTTCGGGTCGTTCTTCTACGGCTCGATCCTCGGCGTCTTCCTGCTGGCGATGATGCCGCGCGCGCGGGGGCTCGGCGCCTTCATTGGCCTGCTCGCAGGGATGGCGGCGGTGGCGGCCGTGTCGTTCGGCGCGCCGAGCGTGAGCTTCCTCTGGCACAACGTGATTGGGGCGGTGACGGTGGTGGCGGTGGGGATGGCCATCAGTCTCGTCACACCCGAGCCGCGGCCGGCCTAGCGCCGACTGAATATCCGCGCGGCGCTGCATAACCCCTGCAGGTCGCGCATAGGAATGCGAAAGCCTTCCCAGATGCCGTTCCCCCCGTAGCTTCGCGGTATGGCTTCGATTCGAATCATTGGCGTGCCGATGGACCTCGGCGCGAGCCGCCGCGGCGTGGATATGGGTCCCTCGGCGGTGCGCTACACCGACCTGCGCGAGCGTATCAGCAAGCTCGGGCACGACGTGGACGACGTGGGCAACGTGGAGGTGCCGTTCCGCGAGGACGCGGCGCGCGGTGCCCAGCGTGGTGCGCGGTTTCTTGGCGCGATCACCGAAGTGTGCGAGGATGTGGCGCGTCGCACGCGGCAGGCGCTGGACGATGGCCGCATCCCCGTCGTGCTGGGTGGCGACCACGCACTGGCGGCGGGCAGCATCGCCGGTGCGGCGGCGCACTTCCGCGAGAAGGGCCTGCGGATCGGTGCGCTGTGGATTGACGCGCACGGCGATCTGAACACGCCGGCCACGTCACGCAGCGGCAACGTGCACGGAATGCCGCTCGCCGCGCTCTTGGGTTATGGCGACAAGCAGATGACGGGCATCGCGGGCGCAGCGGCCGCGTTGCGCGCCAGCGACGTCGCGCTCGTCGGCCTGCGCGATCTCGACGCACCGGAGCGCGCGCACATCAAGAAGTGGGGGCTTTCGGCCTTCACGATGCGCGCGCTCGACGAGAAGGGCACGCGCGCCGTGCTCGAGGAGGCGATTGCCGTGGCCACGCGCGACACGGCGGGCATCTGGGTCTCGTTCGATATGGACGTGATTGACCCCGAGGAGGCGCCGGGTGTGGGCACCGCGGTGCCCGGCGGGATGACGTACCGCGAGGCGCACTTGGCGATGGAGATGCTGGCCGACACCGGCAAGCTCGTCGGTGTGGACGTGGTTGAGGTGAACCCGGTGCTCGACGAGCGCAACCGGACGGCGGAGATCGCCTGCGAGCTCATCCTCTCTGCGGTCGGCAAGCGCATTCTGTAACGGAAGATCAATGACGATTCGCTACGTCCCTCCCGATTTCACTGCACGGCATCTGGCAAGCGCGCCTAGTGCGCGCACGGCGCGCGTCGAGCGCGACGGCGTGCTGCCCGAGAACTTCTTTGCGACCACGAACCTGCCCACCTACGTGAAGAACGAGGACGGCAGTTGGGTACTTCCGCGCGAGCCGCGGATGGACGGCGTGCTGGTGCGCGGCGCCGAGGGGTCGTGGTGGGTGCGCGAGGGGCGCCGCGTTCGTGCCGGTGACCACGTGGTGGTGGGGCTCGCCGAGGATGGCAGCGACGGCGTGCTCGTGCACGCGAACGGATTCCAGGGCGTCGAGGGCCCAGGCGGCGACTTCCACTTTATGTCGAGCACCGTCTCGCGCGAGAAGCCGATTGACTACGGACAGATCGCGCGGATGCTAGTGGCGGAGAAGCGGCGCGGCGGCTACGTGATCTGGGTGACGGGTCCGGCGCTGGTGCATTCGCGCGCGCGCGACAACCTCGTGTGGTTCATCCGCAACGGGTACGTGCAGGCGTTGCTGGCGGGAAATGCGGTGGCGGTGCACGACATCGAGGCAGCGATCGTCGGGACGACGCTGGGGATGACGAGCGAGGGCGATCCGACGGCCGGCGGCCACGCGGCGCATATGCGCGCGATCAATGCGGTGCGCCGCGCCGGCGGGATTGCGCCCGCCGTCCACGAGGGCGTGATCGCGGAGGGCATTATGCACGCCTGCGTGATCGAAGATGTGCCGTATGTGCTCTGCGGGTCCATCCGCGACGACGGGCCGTTGCCGGGCGTGGTGACGGACGCGGTGGCGGCGCAGGAGGCGATGCGGGCGCACACAGTGAAGGCGACGATGGCTGTGATGATTGCCACAGCGCTCCACTCGATCGCCGTGGGCAATATGCTGCCGGCGTACTACGAGGACCCGCAGCGCGGGCTACAGGAGCTGCCGACGATCTGCGTGGATGCGAGCGAGTTCCTCGTGAGCAAGCTCAAGGATCGCGGCACGCATCAGGCAGTGGGCGTGGTGACGAATGCGCAGGACTTTATGAGTATCCTGCGGGCGGCGGTGGAGAAGGAAGTGCAGGAGACAGACGCGCTGTAGCTACGCCGCGACCTTCGCCGCCCCCCACGCCGCTTCGTCCGTCTGCCGGATCATCACGCCGGTATCCACCACCACTTCGTTCCCCTCGCGCCGGATCGCAAACCGATCCATCGCCCGCTCCGCCTTGCCCTGAATGAAGGAGCCCTCCGGCTGGAACGTGCTCTTGTGCTTCGGGCAATAGAAACGGTTCTGGTTCGGCTGCCACTGCACCACGCTGCCGCGGTGCGGGCATTCCAGTGAGAACGCATACACCGAGCCCTGGTAGCGCACGAGGATGACCTTGTTCTCGCGGTCAATCGTCGCGCCGTCGGCGGCGGGCACGGGGTAGCGCAGCTCCGCGCCGTCGCGCAGGCCGGCCGAGTAGGTGCGTGTGAGCGCCTCGAGTCGCGACGCGGTGGCGCCGAGTGCAGTGAGCGCGGCCAGGGCCATCAGGCCCTCCTTCAGAAAGGCGCGCCGGCCGTTGCCGTCGTCGCAGCCCGTGGGTTCGTCGGTGCACGCATCGTGGTGCTGGTCGAGCCGATCCATCGATTCCTCCGGTGTGGGGATGCCAGATCCTCCATTCAATAAACGAACTACACCGGGCCCGTGTTAGTGTCCCACCCGCGATTCTGGGATTGCATTACACTTCGCCCGTGCGCCCACCGCGGCAGGCCGCCCTCGTCTTCATTTTCGTCGCGATGGTGCTCGACATCGTCGCGTTCGGGATCGTCATCCCCGTCCTGCCGAAGCTGATCGAGTCCTTCGTCGCCGGCGACACCGCCGTGGCGGCCCGCTACTTCGGCCTCTTCGGTACCGTGTGGGCGCTGATGCAGTTCATCTGCTCGCCCATCCTCGGCTCGCTCTCCGACCGCTTTGGACGGCGGCGTGTGCTCCTCATCTCCATCACCGGACTCGGGCTGGACTACCTGTTTATGGCGGTCGCCCCGACCCTGGGTTGGTTGCTGGTCGGACGCATCATTTCCGGAATGACCGCGGCGGGCTTCGCCACGGCGCAGGCGTACATCGCCGACGTCACGCCAGCGGAGCGGCGGGCGGCGGCCTTCGGACTGGTGGGCGCGGCCTTCGGACTTGGCTTCATCGTCGGGCCCGCACTTGGCGGCATCCTCGGTGCGACTGATCCCCGGCTGCCGTTCTGGGTGGCGGGTGCCATCTCGCTCGTGAACGCGCTCTATGGATTCTTTGTGCTTCCTGAGTCGCTGGCTCCAGACCACAGGAGGCCGTTCTCGTGGCAGCGAGCGAATCCGGTGGGCGCGCTCCGGTTTCTGGGCTCGCATCCGCAGCTTGGCTCGTTGGCGGCGTCGGGGTTCCTGTATGCGCTATCGCACACCGTCTTCCCGAGTGTGTTCGTGCTGTGGGCCGGCTATGTGCTCGGCTGGGACGCGCGGCAGGTGGGCTTTGCGCTGGCGGTCGTCGGTGTGTTCAGCGTGACAGTGCAGGGCGGGCTGATCCGCCCGACGGTCAAGCGAATCGGGCAGCGCCGCACGCTGTACATCGGTGCGCTCGCCGGCGCGCTGGGCTTTGCGACCTACGGCGTGGCTGGTAGCGTGGCCGTGTTCTGGCTCGGTGCGGTTCTGTACGCGCCGGCTGGGTTCTTCAACCCGTCGCTGCAAGGGTTGTTGACGAAGCGTGTGGGCGCGCACGAGCAGGGCCAACTGCAAGGGGCGACCTCGTCGTTGATGGGCATTGCCGGACTGATTGGGCCAGCGCTCTTCACGCAGAGCTTCGCCTGGGCGATTCGCGATGGCGTGGCGTGGCACGTGCCGGGGTTGCCGTTCCTCCTCGCGGCAGCGCTCTTTGCGCTCGGCGGACTCATTGCCTGGCGGGCCACACGCCACGACCCCGATTGAGCGATACATTCTTGCGTATGACTCGCACCCTGCTCGCAGCACTCGCCCTCGTGACCGCGCTGCCGTTGGTGGCGCAGGCCCAACGCTGGCAGGAGATCGGTAAGACCTCCACCGGCAACACGGTCTATCTCGACCCGCGTAGCGTCGCGCGCGACACGGCCGGCATCATCACGGCTACCGTGCGCGTGGTCTACGCCGCGCCGGTGAGCACTCCGCAGGGGCCGATTACCGGCTCCCGCTCCGTGGCGATGTTCAACTGCGCGACCAAGCAGGTCGCCGTGAAGGAGAACATCATCTGGCACGACGAGCGACGCGGCACGGCATACCGGCGGAGCACGCCAGCGCGGCCCGGGTTCGGGCCGGCGCTCACGAGCACGTTCGCACACGTCGCACTCGAGCATCTCTGCGCGGCGCCTAAGTAAGCGAGCGGCGTGCCCCGGATGTGGGGCACGCCGCTCGCACGCGTCAATGCGTTGAACCGCGCGACTACGGCGTCGCGCGAATCTCGATGTAGCGCTCCAGCCGCGCGACTTCCTTGGCGTTCACGTACTTGCCGATCTCGCGGCGGAACTGCTCGATGCTGCGATACGGCCGGTACTCCTTGAACTCGCGCAGCATTCGCGGTCCGAGGCCCGGGATCGTCATCAGCTCCTCGTCCGTGGCCGTGTTGAGGTCCATCGGCACGAACACGTACTGCTCGAACCGCGCCACCTCGGCTTCGTTCACGTACTTGCCGATCTCGCGACGGAACACGCCGATGTTGCGATAGGGGCGGTACTCCAGAAACTCGCGGATCATCCGCGGTCCGATGCCCGGCACCAAGGCCAGCTCCTCGCGCGTGGCGGCGTTCAGATTCACGTGCACGAAGAGCGTGGCGTAAAGCGCAGTGCGCTGTTCGGCCGAGAGCCGCGACGCGAAGAACTCATTGAAGCTCGCCGTGGTCAGGAAGGGGCGCGCGGCGAGGAGCGCCTTGGCGAGGTCCGGCGTCATATGCGGCAGCGCGGCGAGCTGCGCCTCGGTGGCGGTGTTAGCCTCGAGCGCACTCTGCGCGCGCCCCACCTGGGCCTGGGCCGTGTGCGAGACGGCGGCAACGAGCACGACGGCAGCAACTGCGGAGCGGAACATCATTCGTCCTTGGCACCGAGTGCCGGGTGACGGTAAGCGTAGAGAAGGCCGAGCAGGCCGAACTGTAGGAGTGTACCCGGCGCGAGCATCGGTGCCTCGCCGCGAACGACATCGAGCCACATCGCGAGGCCGGTGAGGTCGGGCTCGAACTCCCGCGTGGCCTCGATGTTGCCCTCGAGATGAAAATACGCCCCGAGCGCGCCGGCGAGAATGAGCAGCAGCATCACGACTTGGAGTACGCGCAGGCTCTGCTTCCTGCCATCCAGCCAGTGCCACAGAATCGTGACAAGCGTCAGCCCGAGCAGTGCGAGCGGGATGATCTGATTCAGTTCCTCATAGTGTTCGAGGAGCACGAGCTCGCCGATCAGGCCGACACAGCCGAAGGCGAGTAGGGCCAGGAGCCCACGGCGTAGCAGGTTCAGGGCTTCGGCGGTCGTCATTCAGACTCCGGGGAGAAGGGGCGCAAGGGTAGACGACACCCGTCCCTGAACGTAAATCGGAAAGGCCCGCCCGTCACGCCGCATTTTCTTCGGAGGCCCGATGTCTCGCCCGTCACGCCTGACCGAGTCAGAGATTGCCGCACGCCTCGCGACGCTCCCGCAGTGGGAGCACGTGGGCGCCACCATCCGCCGCGTGTTCAAGTTTGGGGGATTCCCCGACGCGGTGCGATTCATTGATGCGCTCGTCGCGCCCGCCGAGGCGCTCAATCATCACCCGGACGTGGACCTGCGCTACAACCGCGTCGTCGTCACGCTCTCCACGCACGATCAAGGCGGGCTCACGGCTTTCGACTTCGAGCTTGCAAAGCAAATCGACGCGCTCGGCTGAGCGCGTCGATTCACCGTGCCTACGTCGCTGTAGTACTTCGGCGGTCTGTCGCTCCCGCTGCGCGGTGTCGGTCTCCGCTCAGTCGCGACGTCCGCCCAAGAGGTGCAGCAGCGCCAGGAACATATTCAGCAGGTCGAGATAGATCGCGACCGCCGCGTCCACGTACTGGTCAGGCCCGTACACGTTCCGCAGGCGCCAGGTGTCGTAGATCAGCAGGCCGCTGAAGATCAGCACCGTCACGCCCGACAGGTACAGAGCCGCGCTCTCGTTCTTGAACCAGAGGTTGAGCAGCTGTGTCGCAATCAGCACCCACAGCCCGACCACGAAGAAGCTGCCCCACGCGCTGAAGTCGCGCTTGGAGATCCACGCGTACGCCGTGAGCACGCCGAACGCCGAGAAGGTGAGCAGTCCCGCCTGACCGATAACGCCCGGCTGCGTGGTCCCGTAGTACAGCATCAGCGGCGAGATCCACACGCCGATCGCGAACGTGAAGAGCAGCGTGAGGCCGATGTTCTGCGGGTAGCGATCGCGCGCGCGCTGCGCGAGGAACAGCGGCGCCAGCGTGGCGAGGAAGCTCAGGAAGGGATGCCGCGCCACCCAGCCCAGCAGTGCCGGCTGCGTGAACGTGAAGCCCACGCCGACGATCGTGAGGGCGATACCGGCCAGCACGAGCAGGTAAGTACGCCGCACCAACGTGGCGCGCTCGGCGCCGGTGCGGACAATGACGCCAACCTGCGGGAACGCCTGATCCATAACGATGACCTCAAGCACAAAGAGGGGACGACCGGAAATATACGCCCGGCCGTCCCCCCTCGGTCACCCCGCCGTGACAGGCGTTATGGCTGCAGGTACGAGCGCCCCGCGGCGTCGAGCCGGCCCACACCGACGTCGCCATTGAGCGTCTTGGCGCGCAGCGGCGTGGTGCCGGCACCCAGCGAGGCGTTCGCGCGCTTGCCGTTCCCCAGCGCCGCCTGTAGCACGTCGAAGTCCGTGAGGACGCGTCCGTTCACCGTGGCCACGTCCGCGCGCACGCTCGCCGCCTCCGGGATGAACACCCAGGCGTTGCCGTTCACGCTCACCACCGAGACCGAGTCGCTGCCGGCGAGCGTAGTCATCCGCGCATCCACGTCGCCGTTCACGGTCTCGGCGCGCACGGGGCCCACCGCCGTCGCGACCTTGATGCTGCCGTTCACCGTGCGGGCGCGCACCGGCGCGCTCGACGCCGACGTGATGTCGCCGTCCACCACGATGAGGTCGAGCTTCACGCCGGTCGGCACTTGGATCTTGAAGAACACGGCGGCGGCATTGCGCCCGCCGAGGTTGACGTTGAGCCCGCGCCGGCCAATGCGCACGCCGTCGGAGGAGCCGTTGTAGTCAGTTGCCGTGCACTGCGACCGGCCGAAGAGCGAGCAGATGAGCACGCCCGCTGAGTCAGTCGTCGCGGAGAAGCGGACGTCACGCGGCTGGTCGGCATCGCCGCGCCAGCGCATATCGGTGACGACGCGGACGGTGTCGTCGGGCGAGGGCTCGACCTCGATCTCGCCGCGCATATTGCGGATTCTCACCGTCTGCCCCGCGGCCACCACGCCGTCCCACACGAACACACGCTCGGCGCCGCGCTCGGGGCGGTCGTCATCCGCCATCGAGAACGAGCAGGCACCGAGGGCCAGCACGGACAGGAGCAATACCAGGCGCGAACGCATCAACGGCTCCGAGATCAGGAGGATGTCCCAATCTACGGAGCCGCTGGGGGGCCGGTTTCGGGGGCGCCGCCGCCGTGCACGGGCGGCGACTGCCCGATTCGCTGCCGGCGCTACATCCGCCGTAGACGGATGCTGCCGTTCACCGTGCGGGCGCGCAGTCGCGGGCCGCCCTCACCGATCTCCGCGCGGATGTGTCGTGAATTGATGGTGCCGTCGAAGGTGATGGGGAACTCGGTCGCGATGCG
The DNA here is from genome assembly GCA_964414995.1 of uncultured Gemmatimonas sp. Lineage (GTDB taxonomy): Bacteria > Gemmatimonadota > Gemmatimonadetes > Gemmatimonadales > Gemmatimonadaceae > Pseudogemmatithrix. The sequence continues at coordinate 36,147 of CAYPYY010000001.1, read as the reverse complement.
CCCGTTCACCACGCTCAGGTCCACGTCAGCATTGGCGTTGGCCGGCAGCTCGATCGTGATGCTGCCGTTCACCGTGGAGTAGTTGACGCCGTTGCCGCTGATGCGCCCGCCCACGGTGATGGAGCCGTTGACCGTGTTGGCCTCGACTCGTCCGCCCTTCGAGCGCGCGTCAATGTCGCCGTTCACCGTCTGGGCGCGCACGTCGCCCTCGACCTCGTCGATCGTGATCTCGCCGTTGACCGTGTTGGCGTGTACACGGGCCGTCGCGGGCACACGCACCGTGAACTCCACGGAGACGTCGTTGTTGCGCCAATTGCGGCCTCGGTCGGAGTCGTTGCGGATGCCGTCCTCGTCGCAGGTCGCGCGCTCGTGCCACAGCGCGCAGACGATCACGTCGCCGTTGCCACCGCCGGCCATCCGCGCCTCGATCCGCACGTCCTCGGGGTTGCCGCGACGCCAGCGCTTCACGGCGCGGACCTCGACGTCGTTCCCGCTGCCCGTCTCCACACGCACGCTACCGTTGACGTTATGGAGGTACAGCGTGCGGCCGTTGCCCATCGTGCCGCGCCAGTTCCAGTCCGTGCTCTCCTGCGCGCCGGCGGTCGCTGCAGCCAGCGGCAGCAGCGCGGCCAACGTGAGGGCTCTCGTGATCTGCATTGCTTACTCCCGGCCCGAGGCCGTGCTTGCGCGACGGATGTTGATGTTGCCGCTGAAGGACCCGGCGATGATCCGCGCACTGCCGTCGCCGAGCGTGAACTCCATCCGACGCCCCCTACGGCCGCCGGTCTCGCCAGGTTGCATCGTGAGCGGGAAATCGCTCGAGATGCGTCCGCTAAAGGTCTCGAGCTCGAGTCGCGCCCCCACGTTGGCCGGCATCGACAGCGTCACCGTGCCGGAGTGCGTGTTCATCCGGTACCGGCCGTTGGCTTCCAGCAGGCCATCGTAGCTGATGCTGCCGCTCACCGCCTCGGCGCTCAGCGCCGAGAGCTTGCCGCGGCGCACGGAGATCTCGCCACTCACCGTCTCGGCGGTGAGTTCTCCCGTAACGTCGTCGGCGTAGATCCTGGCGCTCACGCCCTCGGCGCTCACGCGACCGCTGACGCGCTGCAGGTCAATCTCACCCGAGACGGTCTCGACCTCGACGCGTTCCTTGGCCTCGCGCACTTCCACGGAGCCGCTGGTGGAGCGCGCGATCACCTCGCCTTGCGTGGCGCGCACTTCAATGCGTCCCGACACCGTGCTGGCCTGCACCCGCGTGCCCACGGGCACCGCGACATCGAAGCGCGCGCCGCTCTGCCGGTTGTTCACCGAGCGCGTGCGCAGGGCGATACGTGCGGAGGTGGCGGTGAGCTCGAGGCGTCCGCGTTCGATGCTCGCGCTGATGCGCACATCGCGGCGGTCGCTGCCGATCACGCGGATCTCGCCGCTGACGGCGCCGAGTTCGACCACGCCACCGCGGTCGAGCACGAGCGTGGTGTCAATGCGGTCGCCGATGTCCTGCGCTGCGGCGAGGATGGGGAGTGCGCCAGCCAGAACGGTGGCGCGGAAGAGCGTACGAAGTCGGTTCATAGTCAGATGCCCGTCGGGAGCGTCGCTGCGTCCCGCAGCAGAGTGAGTTTGCTGGTGTAGGCTCGCGTGTACTGCGTCGCGAGGTAGTGGCTGGCCGGGTCGGCCTCGAGCGCGCGGCGGCTCTCGGCGATGGCTTCGTCAATGAGCTTGATGTTCGTCTCAAGCACTTCGACCGTGCGTGGGTCGAGCAGGGAACGCCGCTCGCTGAGCACCTGCTCGAGGCCGGCGATCTCGCGGTCCATATCAGAGACCGTCTCCTCGAAGGCCACGAGCTGCGCGCTGGGCTCGGCGGTCGGTGCCGTGGTGGTCGGCGCGGTCGCTGCGGAATCAAGCGGAGCGGAGGAGGTGGCGAGCTGCCACGTGATGCCGGACGACACCGCCACGAGCAGCGAGGCCGCCAGCGCCAGCCGGAATCCCTGCGAGCCCATCCAGCGCGAGGGACGTGCTGCTGTCGTCTGGGCACCGAGCCGCGCCTCGATCCCGCTCCACAGGTCGCGCGAGGGCGTGAGCGTCGGCAGCTTGGCCGCCTCGGCGCTGATGGCGTCGAGCTCGGCCCAGAGGGCCGTGCACTCCGCGCAACTCGCGCGGTGCGTGTCGTTGGTTACGTCGTGGGTCGTGGTCATCGCGTCAACATCCTCCGTAGCAGCATCCGAGCGCGGTGCAACTGGGCCTTACAGCCCCCGCTGGTCACGCCCAGCATCTGGCCGATTTCTTCGTGGGTGTAGCCTTCGACATCGTGGAGCACGAACACCCGGCGTGCCCCATTCGGGAGTGCGGCGATCGCCGACTCGAGGTCCAGCGAGAGGCCCGGTACGGGGAGGGGGCGGACATCGCCGGTGGCGATGCTGTCCATATCCTCGATCCCGTCGTCGGTCCGGTTCCGGCGCCGTGCGTCCGCTTCTCGTTCGTTGAGCACGAGGTTCACCGCGAGCCGGTGGAGCCAGGTGCTGAACGCCGAGTCGCCACGGAAGGTCCCGAGTTTCTCCCACGCCCGGACGAAGACGTCCTGCGTGAGCTCCTCGGCCTTCGCCCGGTCCCCCACCATCCGCACGCAGACCGAGAACACGCGGTCCACGTGTTGCCGATAGATCCGTTCGAAGGCGCGCGCATCGCCGCGTTGGGCGCGCGCGACGTCGTCAACGGGACCGGACGGCTGGGGTGCGGTGGGAAGGGTCAGTGGCACGGTCATACGGCGTGGAAGCTTCTCACGCCGGATAGGACGGGAGCCGAGGGGAAATGGTTTGAACCGCTTGGGGCGTGGGGACTTCCCTGAGGCTGGCCCGCGCTCGGAAAGGTAGGGATATTCTCCGCGACACCTTCGGTGGCCGCTAGCCGTAGGGTGGGACGAACCCACGGAGTGAACCGGATGCCGCACGCCCAAAGCCAGGCCCCAACGCCCCCGCCGATCCCGCAGACTCCCTCGCAGGTGGGAGGTCGCACGGCCGCGCCGGCGCCCGAGGGCAGCCGGGTGTCACCCCCGACCCAGGGCGGCGACGCGCCGGTGACGGGGGCGGACGTCGCCGGCCAGGACGCGCTGCGCAACGCCGAAATCGCGCTGCAGAACGCGATCGAGGCGCAGATCAATGCAGGGCGCGCGGTGACCACGGGCACCGGCGTGCCGCGGCAGGAACAGATTCCCCCAGAAGTGATTCCGATCGTGGGGATCGTCTTCGGGTCGCTCACGGTGATGTTGCTCGGCTATCCCATCATCCGATTCATCACGCGGGTGATTGAGAAGCGTCTCGACCGCAGCGCGCTGCCGGCCAGCGAGGTGAACGCGCAACTGCGCACGCTGCAGAACTCGCTGGACACGATGGCGATCGAGATCGAGCGGATCAGCGAGGCGCAGCGATTTCAGGCGAAGCTGATGGCGGAGCGGGAGCGGGTGGCGCTGCCGGAGAGTCGCGGCGGGGCCTAACCACAAGCAATGCGACGAGGCGCGGTCGTTCTGGAGACTCCCGGGCGACCGCGCTTCGTGTGTGGGCGCGCGCGGCCAATGCGCTGAGCTCCGAGAGCAGGGTCGCGTGTTCAGCGCGTCGCAGAAGCGTCGCGATGGCGCGGTCGGTGCCGGCGCTGCGTCGCTCCTCGAGCGTGCGAAGTGCGGCGGAGGCCTGCGCGGCGAGCTCGCTGCGCGCGTGGAGCGGCGCGGCGCGAACCAGTGCGTCCACGCGGACCCGGAGTGCGTTCAGTCCTGACGGCGGCGCGAGGAGCGCCGCCGTGCGCTCGCGACGAAGCCAGCGTGTGATCGCGCGGCGGATGTCGTGCAGCAGCGATGCGCCGAGTGGCTGCTCGCGGGGCACGACGCCTTCCGAGAGCCCCGTGATCGATCCCGCGACCGCGAGCAGGTCGTCGGCTGAGGTGGAAATCTGCCAGCGCCGGCGGTGCCGCCCATCAATGCCGGCGAGCGCACGCCGAGAACGTCCCGTGGCGACGATGGCGATGAATCCGGGGCTCCGCCCCGCGACTTCTGCAAACGCGCGACCCGGCTCCTCGCGCCCCCACGCAGCCAGCAGCGCACGCCAGCGCTGCTCGGCGGACGCGGGAGCGACCGCCTGCACACGCGCTCGGCGCTTGGCTCGCAGGCGGGCGTGGAGGCTCAGCAGATCCTCGGCGCCGGCGGGACGCGTGAACGCGGTGACGGCCACCGGTGCGTCGCGTCCGACACGCGCCGCGCGGCCGACGCGCTGCTCCAGCCGCGCCGGCGTCCAGGCCGCATCGCCGTGCACGACGATATCGATGGCCTGCATCTCCACGCCCTCACTCAAGAGGTCCGTGGTGAGCAGGAGACGAACGGCGCGAGCGTCGTGCGTTGCTGCGTTAGGGCCCAGAGCGGCGAGGATTTCCTCGCGGGACCAGCGGCCCGCCGCGGCCACGACGCGCGAGCCCGTGATGGCCACGAGCCCGGGCACATCACGCAGGGCGTGACGGAGCGCGCGCACCGTCGAGGCGTGATGGCAGAACACGGCCACACGCGCGGACGGGTGGCGCCTGAGCAAACCGCGGAGTGCGGACGCCCGCGCCTCCGTGTCGCGCTCCACGTTGCGACGCACGACGGCTCGGAGCGCCTCGATGGCCGCGAGGTGGGCATCCACCGAGGCGACGGCTTCCGAGGAGATCGCGGGCTGCGGAGTGAGCAGCCCGACCATCGCCAGTTGCGACGCGTCGTCTCCCACGACCCACGCGCGCAGGGCGTCGCGCGTGGGCCAGCGACCCTCCCGCAGGGCATCGGCGATGGCGCGACCGCGATGTAGACGTCGACGCAAGGCCTCGTCGAGCGCCGCGAGGCTGGAGGCCCAAGCGAACGCCAGCGCAGTCGAGATCAACGGCAGTGCCGCGCGACCGTCGGCGGCGGGCAAGGGCGGCGGCAGCGAGTGCAACGCGGCCGCGATCTCCGCGTTCTCGCAGGCGAGGGCGAGCGGCGCGAGTCGCAGGACGGCCGGCGTCGGGACCTCGTCGGCTCCGCTGTGCACGACCAGCGCGGCGCGATCGGCGGCGCGGACTTCCCGCCCTCCCCGCATCAGCGAGAGCAGCACGTCGAGGTCGGCGCGGCGATTGACGACCGGCGTGGCGCTCAGCAGCAGCACCGCGCGCCCGATCGCACACGACGCGAGGTGGGCAAAGCGGCGCGTCGTTGGGGTCCGGAGATGATGCGCCTCGTCCACGATTACGAGGTCGCAGTCGTCCTCGGGCGCAGCGCGACTCAGCGCCTCGAGCGAGACGATCCGCGCGGCCACGCCTGCACGGCGGCACGCGACCTCCCACTGCGCGCGCAGCGGCGATGGTACGAACACCAGCGGCGCCCGATACGTGGCCGCAAACGCCAGCGCAACGATGGTCTTGCCCGTGCCCGGCGGATCGGCCAGCAACGCCCCGCCGTGCTGCGCGACGACTGCTCGCAGACGTGACAGCGCGGCCTGCTGCGATGTGCGCAGCGTGAACGCGCCCACGGTGGCCACGTTGTGCGGCGCCTCGGACAACAGCGACGCGATGCGTGCGCGCGTGCTCCGCTGACCTAGAGTCCGTACCACGAGAGCAGCGGCGCGACCGTTTCGTGCGACAGCCCGAACGCATCGAGCACGGCTTCCAGCAGCTCCATCTCGTGCGGGGTGCGGCCCAGCTGTGCGGCGCGCCCGAGCGGTGCGAGCGCCTCGCGTGCGCGCGGCCACTCGCGCGGCAGCGGCAAGCGCGCACAGGTCCAGCCGAGGTAGCGCCGGTACCCACCGCGCGCGGGCTCGGCGATCACGCCCAGCCACGCGGCCGCCAGCGTCGAATTGAGCAGGGCGGCCAGTGCGTGTGCGTCGGTCTCGGTCGGCGTGCGCACGACGTAGCAGGTGTTGAGCGGGACCGTGAGATCGCCGACGCCGAGCACCAGCGCCCGTGGTCGTCTGCCGATGTCGCTCCAGACCACGCGCGGCCGATCGCAGCGCGCCGACTCCGTGCGGAACAGTGCCCACCAACGTTGGCCGCGTGCGTCGCTGCGCTGCTCGAGCCGTCGTCGCCACGGTGCGAGGCGTCGCAGCGTGGCCGTTGGCAGCGAGTCCAGTGGCAGTCCGCGCCGGTCGTGCGTCCAGAGGATGGCGTCGCGCGTGCCGGCGCTGGCATCGCGCCAAGCGCGCACTTCGTCGCCGCGCAGCAACGGACGCAGGCACTGCGGTTCGATACCTTCGGCTGCCGCCACCTCCGCAGAGAGCACGAAGGCCTCGTTGCAACCGCTCTTCACGCCGAGTAGTGGGCGACCGAGCGCGGAGGCCGCCAGCGCCACGCCGGCGCGTTCGACGGATTGAAAGGCCGCGCGCACCTCCGGCGGGACGAGCAGCCACGGCGCACCCACCGACGCGTCGAATGTCAGTGCATCGCCCGGCGTGGCCCACGTGAGCGGCACGCCGTGGCGATGCACGGTCATCAAGACTGGCGATCGCGAGCGTTCGTCCGGTTGCGCGAGGCGGGGCGGCGCTGCGAGGGCGCGCCGGCGCGCCACGATGGCCGACGGATACACTGCGGCGTCGAAGCCCGCGCTCGACTCGCTCCAGTCCCAGAGCCGCCTCGGCGGTGCCTCGTCGAGCAAGAGCGCGCGCAGTCCGCCGCCGGCGAGCGAGCCCCAGAGCTTGGTCGGCAGGAGCAGCGCGATGGCACCCTGCGGACGCGTCAGCGCGACGGCCCGCTCGGTGAACAGCGCCGCGAGGTCCACTTGGCCGGCGAATCCCGCACCGGCGGCCGCCGACCGCGCCCCCGCTTCCCAGGCGGCGGACCGCACGACTCGGTACCGCGCGCGCAGGGCGGCGCGCTCGTCCGGCGGCACCGCGTGAGGTCGCACCCACGGCGGGTTGCCGAGCACGAGCGAGAACCCGCCCGCCGCGGCGACGTCGGCAAAGTGTGTGGCGAACGAAAAGGGCAACGCCGCGCCCAGTCGGAGGGCAGCAAGCTGGCTGCGTGTTCGCCGCAGGGCAGCGCGGAGATCGACGAGCGCCTCGCGCGTGGACGCGCTCACGTGACGCCGGCCCGCGAACAGATCCGGTGAGCGCGCCGCAATCAGCAACTCACGCCGCTCAGCGGTGAGCGCGGCCACGCGTGCCTCGAGCAACCGCCGTGCCTGCGCCCGCTCGTCGCGGTCGAGTACACGGGCGAGCACGCGCTTCCGGGCACCCACGGCGCGCGCGTAACGCAGGCGCGCGCGGGCGAGCGTCGCGCCGTTCGCGCCGCGTGCGCCAGTCACGTCGCCGGCCGCAGCACCGAGCGCAAATCCGTCGCCGGCAAGCGAGTCGCCCTCGCGCACGTTCCGGTCCAGGTTCGGCAGCGGGGCGAGCGCCAGCGGATCCTCCACCTCGTCTTCCACCACCACCGACAGCCACAGCCGGAGCTGGCAGAGCCACACGGCCATTGGATTCACGTCCACCCCGAAGATCGATCGCGTGAGCACATCGCGCCGCCGCGCGGCCAACGGGCGCGTGTCCCCCGCGAGCGCGAGCAGCGCGGCGAGCTCTTCCTGCGCGGTGACAAGGAACGCGCCGGAACCGCAGGCCGGATCCAGCACCCGAATTCCGCGCAGCGCGTCGCGCAGTGAGCCGCGCTCGTCGGCCGGCACAAACCCGTCGCGCCAGCCCTGACGCAACGTCACTGCGGCAACGCCCGCCGGCTCGAGCGCGGCCACTATGCCGTCGCGCGTCAGGTCCGTGAGCAGTGCGGGCGGCGTGTAGAACGCGCCCTGCGCGCGGCGCTGGTCGCTGTGCATCAGCGACTCAAACGCGCGCCCGAGCATCTCGGGGTCCACCGCCGCATCGGACCACGCGCTGCTGCTTTCCCGCGCCGTGAGTCGGTAGCGAGCGAGCAGGCCATCGAGGACCGCGCCAATGCTCTCGTCTGTCAGCCGGAGCTCGCGGTGCGTCCGCTCCAGTGCCGTGCGGGTAAACAGGCCACCGTTCAGGAACGGCACGCGGCCGAACTCGCGGGCCGCGCGCGCGCGCTTGGGCGGTGACGTGTTCAACGTGCCAAACCAGAGCGGCTCCAGCAGGCCGCGGTGCGCGCCGCCGCGACCGGCCCGCGCGGCGAACTGCACGCGCAGGAAGTCGCGATTGCCGTCCAACCAGCCGCGCGCCTCGAGAAACGACACGAACAACAGACGCGACGTGTGCAGCAGCGCGATCGTGTGTCGCTCCTCGGCGCTCGCGCGGCCCACGGCACTCGCGGCCATCTCGCGCACCACGCGCTCGAGCTCGCCGTAGAAGCGGCGCGTCAGCGCGTCGCGGCCCAGCGTGTCGCGCCAACGCTGGTGCACGAGGAGGTCGCTGGCCTCGTCGATGCCGCAGAGGAGCGCGAAGGTCTCGGCGTCGCTGTCGCGCACGCGCGCGGGATCGACCTCGAGCGCGGGGATGGGCCCCAGACGCGTCGGCGGCGGTGCCGCGATGAAGAGCGCACCGCTGCGCTCGTCGCGCGCGAGGATCAGCCAGAGCGGTTCTGGCGCCCGCCGGACCAGCTCGCGACACAGCGCGATGACCTGCTCGCGCGCCTTGGCCTCGGCGTCCAGCCCGACGACCAATGCGCGCAGTGTGCCGCGGCCGGCACTCAGCCGTGCGCCGCGGATACCGGGCGAGAATCCGAGGCGGCGTGCCTGCGCGCGATCAATTGGGAGCGGCGGATCGAAGCCGAGTCGTCCGAGCAAAGACGCCAGCGCGTCGAGCGACGTGGTGTCCGCGAGCAGTCGCGCGGCCTGCGAAGTGGTAAGCACACCCGAGCATCGCTCGGCGAGCGCCTCACCCCATCATCATTTCATTGCCAGCCGCTGCACGAGTGGTACGACGTCGCGCATTTCGTTCAGCCAGTGGTCGGGTTGGGTGGGGGCGAGCTGGGCGCGGTCGTAGGGGCCCCAGAGTGCGGCGCCAGTCGCCACACGCGCGGCGCGGCCCGCGTGCATATCGTGCGTCGAATCGCCCACGAAGAGCGCGCGCTCCGCCGGAATCCCCAACTGCGCGAGCGCGAACTGCACCGGCTCCGGGTCGGGTTTGTGGCGCGTGGTCGCGTCCATTCCCACGACGATGCTGAACGCGTCTTCGATGCCAACCCACTTGAGCGATCGCCGTGCGCCTACCTCGAGCTTGGACGTCACTACGCCGAGGCGATGTCCTGCGGCGTGCAGCGCACGTACGGTCTCCACCGTGCCCGGATAGGGAGTGGTCATCGCGTCGTGATTGGCGAACTGGAACTCGCGATAGCGCGCGCGCAGATGCTGCACGTCGTCAGGGCCGTCGGCCCAACGTGCGAGCATCGGATCGAGCGGCGTCCCGATCATCGCGATCCATTCATCCACAGGCGGCTGGCGGTCACGGCCCGCGAACGCAAAGCGCATACTCTCGACGAGTAAGCCGATGGAATCCACCAGTGTGCCGTCGAGATCAAACAGCACGGCGTACGGCGTGTGCGTCTTCACGAGCGGGACACGTAGTGACGGCCCTTCCACTCGACGCGGCTCCCGCGCCACGCGGCTTCGGCGAACACCGCGGTCATCACGAGACTCGCCAACGGCCACGTCAGGCCCCAGAGCGGATTCAGCCGGGAGAACCCATATACGGCGAGCCAGAAGAGCAGGTTGGCCACGCTGACGATGATGCCGAACCACAGCGCGCCGGTGCCGAGCACGCCCGCGAGCGCGAGCGCAAGGACGACCAGCGGAATCACCGGCACCAGCATTGGCAGCGGGAAGATCCACGGCAGGATCCGCGCCGTCACCGCGTTGAGCGGAAGCGTATCGCGGCCGGCCGCAAAGACGTTCTTGCCCCAGCCCTTCCGGATCTCGGCGAGCGACTGGTACATCCGCGTAGCCATATGATCCGGTGCGAGCACCATATGCACCGGCAGCCCGCGTGCGGTGAGCACCTGCGCCAATCGCAGATCCTCCGCCACGTGCTCACGCACGGCCTCGTGTCCGCCGACGGCGTCGTAGGCCGCGCGCGTGAACAGCATAAACTGACCGTTCGCGATCTTGTTGACGGGTCGCTTGGAGCGGCTCATTGCCTCCATTCCCCCGTAGCGCGAGAGCAGCACCGCGAACACGTACGGCTGGATGACCTTCTCCCAGAACGTGAGCATCTCCTGCCGCGAGGCCACGGTGAACAACGCCGATCCACGCGCCTGCAGCGCACTCACGGCACGCGGCAGCAGCTCCGGCCCGTGCCAGGTGTCGGCGTCCGTGAAGAGCAGGATCGCGCCGGCCGCGTGCTGCAGGCCGCTGTGGCAGGCCCACTGTTTGCCGAACCAGCCCGCGGGCAGGTCAGGCGCCGAGACGACACGCGCGCGCACCCGGCCCCCGTGACGCGCGCCGTCCTCCGCAATCACGCGCGCGGCGATGGCAGCCGTCTCGTCCGTCGAGTGGTCATCCACGACGATGAGCTCGACGTTGGGGTAGGTCGTCTCGAGGATGGAACCCACGCAGCGCGCGATGTTGCGCGCCTCGTTGCGCGCGGGCACGATCACGCTCACCAGCGGCGCGTCGGCTGCCAGCAGCGGGGCGTAGTGATCGAGGTAGCGTGAATCCAGGAACCGGATCACGACCCCCACGATGTACGCGACCCAGATTCCCGCGCCCACGAGCGCGGGCCAGTGCTCAGCCATCGCGCTCGCCGCGCCCAAGGATCACCGCGGCCGTCATATGGCCAGTCACGTTCGTCGTCGTGCGGAACATATCGGGGATGGTGTCCACGCCGAGCAGGATGCCGATGCCCTCGATGGGGATGCCGACGGCGGTGAGCACGGGGATCATAATGATGATCGAGCCGCCGGGAACGCCCGGCACCGTGAACGACATCACCGTATTGACGACGCCGATGGTCAGGAGCTCCGCCGCACCGAGCTCGATGCCGTAGAGCTTGGCGAGAAAGAGCACGCCGACCGTGGGCCCAATGCCGGCGCCGGCGCGGAACATACTGGCGGCCAACGGAATGAGAAAACTGCCGATCACTGGCGGCAAGCGGAGCGTGTCGCGCACACTCTCGAGCATCGCGGGCAACGCCGCGAGCGATGAACGGGAGCTGAAGGCGATGCCCTGCGCCGGTAGCGACCCGCGCGTGAACTCCGCGAGCGACACGCGGCCGAACACGATCGCGGCGGGATACAACACCGCCACCATATAAAGCAGGCAAATGCCGCTGACCACCACGATGTAACCGACGAGCGCTCCCGCAGCGGCGAGTCCCATCTTGGCGGCAATGCCCACTGAGAGTGCGAACACGCCCACCGGCGCCAAGCGCAGAATCGCCCGCACGAGCACCAGCGCCGCATCCTGCACGCCGGCGAAGAACAGACTGACCGCCGCACGTCGCGCGGCCTCGACCTGCGTCAGCGCCACCGCGAACAGCACCGCAAACAGGATCAGCGGCAGCATCGCGCCGTCCGCCGCCGCCTTGATGGGATTCGTGGGCACCAGCTCGACGATCCACTGGCCCACGCTGGGCAGCCGACGCGCCCCCTCGGCGGCGGCGCCCGTGGATTCCGCCGCGCTCGAGCGCAGCGCCTCGACGGCGGAGGCATCCAGCGGGATGCGCTCCAAGAGCGGCACTCCAAGTACGAGTGCCAAGCCCGTCGCACTGGCCACGATCAGGACGAACAGGCCCAACGCGCGCGCACCGATCCGACCCACCGACTTCGGATCCGGCGCCGACGTCACGCCGACAATCAGCGCCGAGACGACGAGCGGGATCACCGTCATCCGAATCGCGTTGATGAATAGCGTCCCGACGGGCTCGAGCACCCCGAGCATCGTGCGGGCAGCGGCGGCGTCCGAGCCGGCGAGCCCGAGTCCCAGACCGAGCCCCGCGACGAGGGCGAGCAAGACCTGCAGCGTGAGCGGCATCTATGAAAGGTGTGCTTCTCGACCCCTCGGGGGCAGGGTAGATTGCCCGTATGACTCACAAGACCTACGGCGATCTGATTGCCGACGCGAAGACGCGCATCCGCGAAGTGACCGCCGCCGACGTGGCCCAGGGCCTCGGCAAGCCCGGCGCCCCCGTGCTCCTCGACGTCCGCGAGCCGCAGGAGACCAACCTCGGCCGCATTCCCGGCGCCATCGTGATGCCGCGCGGCGTGATGGAGAGCAAGATCGAGCCCGTCGTGCCGCGCGACGCGCAGCTCGTCGTGTACTGCGCCGGCGGCAATCGCTCGGCGCTCGCCGCGGACACCCTCCAGCAGATGGGCTACACGAACGTGTCGTCGATGGCGGGCGGCTGGTCGGCCTGGATGGGCATCAACGGCCCTGTCGAAGGCTGATGTGAGCGCTGCGGCGCCGCTGGGCCCGGCGGTCGCGCGCATCCAGCGCGCGCTCGCCGCGCGCACGCCGCGGCTCGCCGAGCGGGACGAGCCGTACCACGAGGCTGCGGTCGCGCTGGTGCTGCGCCACGCGGCCACGGACGACGACCTCGAGCTGCTGCTGATCCGTCGGGCCACGCGCGAGGGCGATCCGTGGAGCGGGCAGATTGGCTTGCCCGGCGGCCGGTTCGACACCAGCGACCCCTCGCTCGAGGCCACCGCGCTCCGCGAGACGATGGAAGAGGTGGGGCTCGACCTGCGCACGCACGGCGAAGTGCTGGGCGCACTCGATGAGCTGCGGCCGCGCACGCCGGTCCTGCCGCCGATCATCGTGCGGCCGTACGTGGTCGCTGTGCACAGGGTGCCCGAGCTTGTGCCGAGCCACGAGGTGGCGGAGATGCGCTGGGTGCGCGTGGGCGAGCTGTTCGCGCCCACGACGCTTGTCGAGACGGTCGTGCACGTGCGCGACTTTCGAATGAAAGTTCAGGCCTACCAGCTTGGCGACTTCACGGTGTGGGGGATGACGGAGCGCATCCTCACGACCTTTGCGGAGCTCTGTCGATGACGGATTCGGTCGAGCCGCGCGCGGCGACGGGAGTGCGCGAGGCGTGGATGGCACTGGCTATCACGCTTGCGGCGGCCGCAGCCGCGATGCTCGTCGACCGCACGGTCTATCAGTGGCTGCACGCGCCCAGCGTGTACGATCGCGATCTGGGGCGCCTGCTGCGGGTGATGGGATTTGGCGGGACCTGGATCGCGCTCGCGCTCGCGGTGGGACTGGTAAGCGACGGAGGCCCGGCGCGCGCGCGCCGACGTGGCTGGCTGCTGTTCTGGAGTCCGATGCTCGCCGGCGCGGTGGCGGAACTGCTCAAGATCGTCGTGCGGCGCGAGCGTCCGGGGCTGCACGACGGCGCCTACGGGTTCCGTGCCTGGGACGAGCGCACGTGGAGCGGGGCGGGACTCGCGTTCCCGAGTTCGCATACGGCGGTCGCGTTCGGGGGGGCGGCGATGCTGGCGCGACTGTTTCCGCGGGCGCGCTGGGTGGGTTATGCGCTCGCCGTGGGGTGCGCCGCGACGCGCGTGTTTGCGCGCGCTCACTTCGTGAGTGATGTCGTGTTCGCGGCGGGCCTGGGGTGGTTGGTGAGCTGGGCGTTGTGGCGGCGCTTTGGGCAAGTGGCCGCCATCGCGCTGCTCGTTGCCGCGATGGCGACGCCGCGCGTGCTGACGGCACAGGCGGCGGTGGCGCCACGAACCGAGGCGTGCACGGTGTACCGCGAGTGCGCGTACAATCTGGTGCCGCGCGGCTTGGGGCTGGCGGTGGTCCGCGGCGAGGCCGAGGTACACGTGGCGACTTTGGGATTCCTCTGGCCGTCGTCGATGGAGGCGGCGTTCGCGGGCGATGGCGAGGACGCGCGCCTCGCGCGCCGGGCCGTGCGCGTGCGGTGGGTGGCCGCAGCGCTGACCGATATAGGTATCGCGGCGACAGCGCTCGCTGCCGTGCGCGCCTCAGGCGATGGCGGCGCGGACGACGCAGCACGCGCTGCGCTGGCCGTGGGTCTCGTGTCGCTCGGGGCGAGCGTGCCGCTGCAGTTCCGAGCCGATGGACTGCTCGCGCGCGCCGTCTGGCACTACAACGCACGCTTTGCGCGCTGACCGGGCCGCCCCGCGTCAGCTGTACGTGACGCCGGGATAGATCAGCGAAATCGCCGCCTTGAACACCGGGTCGAACACCGATCCAAACAGTCGCCAGGCCACAAACAGTCCGACGAACGCCAGGATCGGCGAGCGCATCACGAACTGCTGGTAGCTCGCCGTCATTCGCCGCGGCATCAGCAGCGTGATGGCGGCGCTACCGTCGAGCGGCGGGAAGGGCAGCAGGTTGAACACAAAGAGCAGCAGGTTGAGCGAGAACACCACGCTCACGAGCCGCGCGGCCGCGTTCCACGCGGCCGAGGCGTCCGTCGAGGCAAGAACAGAAAAGCTCGCTTGCTCGGGCGGGAAGAACACGCCGCCCATCGCGCCGGCGCGCAGTACGGCGTAGGCCACGAGCACCAACAAGAGATTGGCCGCGGGCCCGGCCAACGCCATTAGCGCCGCGCGGCGCGGATGTCGCAGCGCCCACACCGGATCGTACGGCGCGCTGGCATAACCCATCGGAAAGCCGATCGTGACCGCCGTGATGAGAGGCAGGAACACCATCCCGAATGGCTCACGGCGAATGTGCGGCATCGGGTCCAGCGAGACCTGCCCGCCGTGATACGCGGTGGGGTCGCCGCCGCGCAGCGCCGCCCACGCGTGCGCGGCCTCGTGCAGCGTCGTGGAGAGCAGGAACACGACGAAGTACGCGATGCCGGTGGCGAGTTGGTCGCTCATCGGCCGCTACTTGGGTTCGCGCAGGCGGATCAGCCCTTCCTGCGCGGCACTCGCCACGAGCTGTCCGTCTCGCGTGAAGACCTGGCCGCGCACGTAGCCGCGCGCGCCGAACGCTGCCGGGGTGTCGCTCACGTAGAGCAGCCACTCGTCCGCGCGGAACGGGCGATGCAGCCACAGCGTGTGGTCCAGCGACGCGATAATGAGTCGCGGGTCGCGGAACGACACGCCGTGCGGCATCAGCGAGGTCGGCAGAAATCCGTAGTCCGACGCATACGCCAGCACCGCGTGGTGATACATCATCGCGTCCGGAATGCGCTCGCGCACGCGAAACCACACTTGGCGCCGCGTCTCGTCGGGCGGTGTCGGTGCGCGCTTCGCAAACGGGTCGCGCGGATTGATCAGGCGCAGCTCCAGCGGGCGGTCCTGCGTGAGAATCGCCCGGATCGGCTCGGGAATCTTGTCCGCAACCGAGCGCACCAGTTCCAGCTCTTCGGGGCAGTCCTCCGGTGCGGGCACGTTCGGCATCGCCGTCTGATGCTCGACGCCGGGTTCGGCGATGTGGAACGACGCCGAGAGATGGAAGATGGCCTCACCGTGCTGGATGGCCGTCACGCGCCGCGACGTGAAGCTGCGCCCATCGCGCGGGCGGTCCACGAAGAACACGATCGGCGCCTTCGTATCGCCTTCGCGCAGAAAGTAGCCGTGCACCGAATGCGCTTCGCGACCCTCGGGCACGGTGCGCCGCGCGGCTACGAGCGCCTGGGCGAACACCTGGCCACCGAACACGCGCCCGGTACCCACGTCGCGGTTCGTGCCACGATAGATGTTGTGCTCGAGTGGTTCGAGCTCCAGCAGCTTGATGAGGTCCTGAACGACGGTCATCTGCGGTGTGGGGCGTGAGAAGTGATTGCGATGCTCCAATCTAGGCGTGTCGTCTCGAGTGCAGCGGACGCGGGCGCCCGCATAAGTGAGGCGGACGCAACACTTGAGAATGATTTAGTGCCGGCTAACTTCTTCTGATGCCCCGCCAGGACAGCGACCGGCCTACGCTCACCGGACAGGCCGAGGATTACCTCAAGGCCATCTATGAGCTTGAGCAACACGGCGAGGCCGCTGGCACAAACGACATCGCTGCGCGGCTGTCGATCGCACCGGCGTCCGTCACGGGAATGATTCAGCGCCTCGCGCGCCTCGGCCTCGTGGAGTCGGAGCGCTATCGCGGCGCGCGCCTCACGGATGCCGGTCGCACCGCTGCACTGCAGCTCATCCGTCGCCACCGCATCATCGAGAGCTATCTCGTGCAGCGACTCGGTTTCGGCTGGGAGCACGTGCACGACGAAGCCGAGCGGCTCGAGCACGCCGCGAGCGATGAACTGATTGCTCGGATGGCGGCGGCGATCGGCAATCCCACGCAGGACCCGCACGGCGCGCCGATACCTTCGGCCGACGGCCGCGTGGACGAGACGCGGCTCGCGTCGCTGGACGGACTCCGTATTGGCGCGACTGCGACGGTGCGGCGGATGTCGGATCGCGAGCCTGATTTCCTGCGCTATCTCGATGAACTGGGGATTCGGCCCGGCGCGACGGTGCGGGTCCTGCGCCGTGAGCCCTTCGACGGTCCCATCACGGTCGAGGTGGATGGAGTCTCGCGGTCCATCGGCGCGAGCGCGGCCGCGCGCGTCTTCATCGGCTGAGCGGGTCTCGGCGGAGCGCGGTGGCTAACGTTCGCGGTTTCGCCGCGTCTGCCAGACAACTCCACCCGGACTGAATGCGCCGCCTCGCTGCTCTCGCGATTCCGTTGCTGACCGCCTGCGCTGATGCGGGCACCGGACCCGATCACTACGCCGTGATCGCCGAGTCGCTGACGGTGTCGGCCGGGGCGCTGCCGTCGTACGCGAGCACCCTGCCGGCCTTCTATACGCCGGCGGTGCTGCAGCGCGAGGACCGCAATCCCCGCGGGACGCCGTTCACGAACGCGGGCGTCACGCTCGGGCGCGCGCTCTTCTGGGATCCGCGCCTGAGCATCAACGGCACGGTCTCCTGCGCGAGCTGCCACGCGCCGGCGCGCGCGTTCGGCGACAGCGCGCAGTTCTCCTTGGGTTTCGGCGGCGTCGAGCGCACGAGCGCGCACTCGATGCGGCTGGTGAACGCGCGCTTCAACGAAAGCGAGCGCTACTTCTGGGACAAACGGGCGAACTCGCTCGAGGCGCAGACCACGCAACCGATCCAGGATCCCGTCGAGATGGGCTTCGACGCCGCGCACGGTGGGTTCGCGGCGCTCGTCGCGCGGCTCGACTCCACGCGGCTGTATCCGGCGCTGTTCCGGCTCGCGTTTGGTGACGTCGAAATCTCCGAGTTGCGCGTGCAGCAGGCACTCGCGCAGTACGTGCGCGCGCTCGTGTCGGTGGGGAGCAAGTTCGATCTCGCCTATGCGCAGGTCTTTAGTCCCGCGCTGCCGGGCAACGGCATCGCCGGCGACTTCCCGCTGCTCTCGCCGCAGGAGAACCTCGGCAAGCAGCTCTTCCTGACGCCGCCGCCCGGGGGGATGGGCTGTGCCGGCTGTCACGTGCCGCCGACCTTCTCGCTGGCCGCGACCTCACTGAGCAACGGCCTCGACGCGGGCGAGACACGCATCTTCCGCTCGCCCTCGCTCAAGAACGTGGCGCGCAGCAGCCGCTTTATGCACGACGGGCGCTTCAGCTCGCTGGAGCAGGTGCTGGAGTTCTACGATCACGGCGTGCAGGCCGGTCCGCGCCTCGATGCCCGCCTGATCGCGCCGGGAGGCCTGCCGCGCGTGCACAATCGGAGTGCGGACGAGCTAGCCGCGGTCGTGGCGTTTCTGCGCACGCTCACCGACGACGCAATGCTCGCGCAGGGGAAGTTCGGCGATCCGTTCCGGCGCTAAGGACTAGTCCGCCGGCGAGCCCGCATCTTTCCAGCGACGCTCCGCCTCCTCGGTGGCCGCGTTGACGCGCGCGACGAGGATGAGCACCACGGGAGAGAACGCCACCGCGCCGAGCACGATGGCCACGTGCGAGGAGGCCGAGTCGTCACCGCGCGCCGCACGCCAGAGCGCGTAGGACGTCGTGCCCAGCATCAACATCATTGCCGTCGCGGTGGCGTCCAGCGTCGTCTGCATCGCGCGGAGCACCGGTCCGCGATAGCGCGCGGGCAGACGGAGAAATCGCTCCTTCTCCGGGAAATTGAACAGCTGCGGGTACTTAGGCAGCGCGAGCGTGAGCCCAAGGATGAATCCCAGCGAGCCCGTGGCCACCAGCGGGATGAAGAGCCAACGCTCGAGGGACGAAGACGTCGCCACGCTGAAGACCCAGAGGCAGGCCAAGAGCACCCACGGCAGGATCCGCAGCGGCGTCACCGCGCCGCGTCCTCGACGCGCGCGAGCGAACGCAGCCCTTGGTGCAGGAACACCACGCGCCCTTGGGCATCCTTCACGAGGAACATCGTCGTGGGGCCGGTGGGCACCTGGACCGCGATGCGATCGCTGCCGCGCAGCTGCACCACGAAGCCCACGGGGCCCTGCCGCAGCTTGAGCGTGTCGCGTTCCACGTAGAGCTCCACCCGCGTCCGCCCCTGCACGAACGTGCCCACGAGTGCGGCCGCCTCGGCGCGGGTCGGCGCACGCAGCGCCGCCGGCTCTGATGGTGCCGGCAGCGTGAGGCCGCCGACCTCGCGCGCCACCAGCGTGATGAGCCCATTGAGCGGTGCGCCCGAGCGATTGTCGAGCACGACGACCGCGAGGCGCTTGTCGGGAAACATCGTGACCTGCGCGTCGAAGCCGTTGATCGACCCGCCGTGCTGCCACACCCGCGTGTTGGCCTGCCGCCCGATCATCAGGCCGTAGCCGTAGCGCGCCATCGAGTCGGCCGGCAACGCCATATGTCCCGTGGTGACGCGCCGCACCGCGCCGCTCGAGAACACGCGGGTGCCGTCGAGCATTCCGTCATCCATCAGTGCGATCGCGAACCGCGCCATATCCTGGGCGCTCGCCATCAGGAATCCCGCCGCCCACTGTGCCGTGTTCTCGGTGAACGGCCGCACGAGGACGCCCGGGTTGCCCGGCATCCCCACGTGGCCCTGCGAGAAGTCGCGCGTCATCGCCTCGAGCGGACGGAACGTCGCGTGCGGCATTCCCGTGCGCCGCAGCACGCGCTCGTCCGTCTGCGCCCCGTAGCGACGGTCCGCCGCGCGCTCGGCCACGTATCCCGCCATCGAGAAGCCGGGATTCGAGTACGAGATGATGCGGCCCGGCTCCGTGAAGAACATCGTGTCGCTGACTTCACGCATCACCTCGCCCAGCGCGCCCTCGCCCATTCGGCCGTAGGGGATCGCGTTGTCGAGCCACCCCGCCGAGTGCGTCAGCAGTTGGTGCGTCGTGACGCGGCCCACGCGCTTGCCCTCGAGCTCCGTCACGTACCGCGCGATCGGCGCGTTGAGGTCGAGCTTGCCTTCCTCGGCGAGCTCCGCGAGCAGAATGCCCGTCACCATCTTGGTCACGCTCCCGACCCTGAAGAGCGTCTGCGCCGTCACCGGCCGCGACGTCTCGATGTCGGCCACGCCGTAGCCGCGCGTGTAGATGACGCGACCCTCAAGCGCGATGGCCACCTGCACACCCGGCGTCCTGCCGGACGCCATTCCCGCCTCGATCAGAGAGTCCACCGCACGCTGCCACGCCGGCGCGGCGGATTGCGCGCCAGCGCGCGTGGCCATCGTGAGGCCCGCCAGGAGGAGGAACAGCGCGACGATCGCGAGGCGGACGAGGGTCGGGCGACTACGGCGGCGTACCAGGTGCAGCATCACTCCTCCAGAGGGTCTGGCGCGGGGGCGTCGGCGGCTGGTGCCGAACGCCCCGCACGCTTCAGCGCATCGCGCAGCAAGAACTCGATCTGCCCGTTCAGGCTACGCAGGTCGTCATTCGCCCACCGCTGGAGTTGCTCCAGCAGTTCGCGATCCACGCGCAACAGGAACGGCTTTCGCTCGGCCACGATCGCCGCCGGCTCAGGTGTAGAGCGAGCCGGTGTTCACCACGGGCTGCGTGGCGTGATCACTGCAGAGCACGACAAGCAGGTTGCTCACCATCGCCGCTTTCCGCTCCTCGTCGAGCGTGACGATCTTCTTGGTGCCGAGGAGATCCAGCGCCATCTCGACCATTCCCACCGCGCCCTCGACGATCTTCTGCCGCGCCGCGATGATGGCGCTCGCCTGCTGCCGCTGCAACATCGCCGCGGCAATCTCGGGCGAGTACGCGAGATGGCTGATGCGCGCCTCGACGACCTCGACGCCGGCCTTCTTGAGCCGATCCACCAGCGCCTTCTCGAGCGCCTCCGACACCTCGTTCGTGTTCTGCGAGAGCGAGAGCTCGCCGGGCGTGTGCGAATCGTACGGGTAGTGGACCGCCACCCCGCGCAGGGCCGACTCGCTCTGTACCTCGACGTAGCGCGAGTAGTCATCCACCTCGAACAGCGCCTCGGCGGAGTCGATCACCTTCCACACGACGATCGCCGCGATCTCGATCGGGTTCGAGTGGTTGTCGTTCACCTTGAGCTTCGCGGTCTCGAAGTTCCGCACGCGCAGCGAGATCGCCTCCTTGGTGAGGAAGGGGTTCGCCCACCAGAACCCATCCGTGCGCACCGTGCCCTTGTAGGTGCCGAAGAGGACCAGCGCCTTGGCCTCGTTGGGGTGCACAATGAACAACCCGGCCATCAGGAAGAGCGCGAGGCCGGCCACGAGGATGAAGGCGAGGCCCACCAGGTCGCCGCCCGGGGTCTGGAAATTGCGTACTGCGAAGAGGATGCTTACGCCGCTCGCGACGATTAGCGTGAGCAGGATCACGAGCCCGTTGTGGGCTGCGTAGGAACGCTCCTTGTACATCGTGTTCACTCCGTCAGGGGGTGGTATTAGAATGATATCACTTTGGAATCAGCGTGTCAAGAGTGCGACCTAGGTCGCAATGCGCGCGTGCCGCGGTGCGTTGCGGACACGCCTCGCGAAGACCACTATTGAGCCTTCGAATCCCCATCTCCGCTGAGCCGCTCCACTAATGATTTGCGTGCACTGCAGTACGCCCGTTCCCGACGAAGCCAAGTTCTGTCACAGCTGCGGGTCGATGGTCTCCGATGCCGGAGGCCAAGCGGCCGCGACGGCGGCGATGGACAAGTCGGCGTTTGCGCATATGGAAGGCATTCTGCGCGACGAGACGCGAGGCGAGTACACAGTGGGCAAGATGCTCGGCCGCGGTGGTATGGCCGTCGTGTATCTCGCCGAGGAGACGCGGCTTGGTCGTAAGGTCGCGCTCAAGGTGCTGCCGCCCGAGCTGACGTTCGGGCACGGTGTTGATCGCTTCCTGCGCGAGGCGAAGACGGCGGCGACGCTCGACCATCCGAACATCATTCCGATCTATCGCATCGCGTCGGGCGGCAAGCTGTTCTGGTACGCGATGAAGTACCTCGAGGGTCGCTCGCTGGAGGACGTGCTGCGCGAGCGCGGCGCGTACTCGGTCGAAGAGACGTTGGAGGTCCTTGATCAGGTCGCCGACGCGCTCGACTACGCGCACGAGCACCAGGTCATCCACCGCGACATCAAGCCCGCCAACGTGATGCTCGACGGGCGCAATCGCGTCATCATCACGGACTTCGGCATCGCGAAGGCGCTCTCCGAGGGCGCGCTCACCGCGTCGGGCTCGGTGATCGGCACGCCGTACTTTATGAGCCCCGAGCAGGGAATGGGGAAGCCGGTCACCGGCGCGGCCGACCAGTACTCGGTCGCGGTGATGGCGTTCCGTATGCTCGCCGGCCACATCCCGTTCGATGGGGACTCGGCGATCGACATCTTGCACAAGCACTGTATGATGCCGGCGCCGCGGCTCGAGGAGAGCGCGCCGCACGTGCCCAAGCACATCTGCGACGCGATTGACAAGGCGCTGTCGAAGAAGGCCGCCGATCGCTTCCCGAACATCCGGTCCTTCGTGAAGGCGATGAAGGACGCGAATGCGAAGTTCCCGCGCGCCAGTGCCAGCACGCTGATGCTGAGCAGCGAGGACATCGCGAAGATCAACAGCGGGCCGCAGCCCAAGGTGACGCCGAAGACGGTGGCCGCGGCGGCCGACAAGACGGTGGTGGCCGGTGCGGCGGTGAAGCCCGCCGCCGCGCCGCGTCCGTCGCAGCCCGTGGCGAAGCCGGCGAGCAAGATGCCGATGATTGCGGCGGCCGCGTTGGTGCTCGTGGGCGGCGGTGGCTTTGCGGCGTGGAAGATGACGCAGCAGCCCGAGACGCCGCAGCAGCAGGTCGCGGAGAATCCGCCGGCGAATCCCGGTGGCGCGGCGAATACTCCCTCGACGACCACGCCGCCGACGACCGCGGCCGATCCGACGCCCACGAAGTCCGAACCGGCGCCCACTCCGACCAAGTCGGAGGCGCCGCGCCAGCCGACCTCGTCCCGTCCGCAGCAACAGACGCCGCCGTCGCAACAGAAGAGCACGCCGCCGCAGAAGCAGGTGGCGTCGAATCCCGTTACGCCTCCGACGACGACCGCGCCGCCGCCGAGCGCACCGGCGCCAGCACCCGCGGCGCCTGCCGCGACGACGGGCGTGCTGCTCCTCTCGTTGTCGGCGCCCGCCGTCGTCAGCATCGACGGCGTGGACAAGGGCGAGCGCGGCCGCTTCCGCGAGGAGCTCTCAGTGGGACGCCATCTGATCACCGCGACGACGCGCGATGGATCCGCGTCGGCGCAGCAGGCCATCCAGGTGCGCGGCGGCGACACGCTGCGCGTCAATCTCACGCTTCAGCCCAAGCCGTGATGCGCAAGCTCTTCGTCGGGGCGCTGCTCGCCAGCGCCATCGCCCTCGTCGCCCCTGCGACGGCAGAGGCCCAGGATCGCGCGGGCCTGCTGCGGCAGGCACAGGCCGCCTATGACGACTTCGATCCCGCGCGTGCGATCCGCATCGCGCGCTCCGCGCTCAACCCGGCCCTGGGTCCGCTGGACTCCACGTGGGCGCGTGGCGTGCAGCTGATGGCGCAGATCCTCATCGAGGAGCGGCAAGAGGAGACGGCCAAGCTCTGGGCGCGCTGGGCGCTACGGCAACAGCCGGACTTCCCGATCGACTCGGCCAACTTCGTGGCGGGCGTGAAGAACGCGCTGCTCGAGGCGCGCGCCGGCACGGCGCCCACGGCGGCGGATGCGGCGACGACCGCGACGTACGCCTGGCCGGCGGCCAACTCCACGTCGAACGAGGCGCGCATTCGCGTGTCGGAGGCGTCGTCGCAGCTCAACGTGCTCGTGCGCGGCGTGGGTCTGGCGGGTCCGGAAGGACTCGCGGTGAACCCTGGCACCTACGAGCTGGAGATCTCGGGGCAGGGCTTCCTGCCGATGCGCGTCTCGCGCGAGGCGCTGCCTGGCGTGACCGCGACGTTCACGTTCCGCCTCACCTCCGCGCAGGTCGCGGCGGCGGCGCTCGCGGACGATGTGCGCGCGCGGCTCTTCGCGGCCACGGTGCCGCTCAACGTCACGCGATTTGGCGGAGCGCCCGCGGCCTGCGCGGCCGGTGTGGCCAGCGGCGGCGAGCGGCTGGTACTGACGTCGTATCACGCCATCCGCGGCGCTGATGCCATCGCGGCGAACGGCGACGTGAAAGTCGCTGCGTGGGACGTGACCGCGAACCTTGCGGTGCTCGTGCTGCCCGCGGCGGCGCGCGACACGTTGGCCGCGACGACCGAATTGATTGAGACGCAGGCGCTCTGGGGCGTGGCGCTCGCGGAGTGCGCGACGCCGAGTGACTCGCGCGTGGTGTTGCAGGGTTGGGAGGGCCGGCCGCTGGGGTCGCTGGTGCTGAGCGCGCCGCCGACCGCCACGGAGGGCTCGCCACTCGTGGATTATCGCGGCAACGTGGCCGGCACCTGGAGCGCCGGGCTGCGCGCGGCGCCGAGCACGGTGATCGCGCCGCTCATCGCGCGGGCAAAGGAGAATGTGGCCGCCGGCAACGTGAAGACGCCGGCGGAAGTCGCCACGCAGGAGAACCATCGCTACGGCGTGGTGATCGTGGCGGTGGATGTGCCGAATGCGAGCGTGCGGGTGACGCCGCTCGAGGCCTGGCAGTGGCAGGAGCTGGCGTCGTCGGGGACGGCGCCGTTCACGTTCCGCGGTGCGGCGGGTCGCTATCGCATCGAGGCGAGTGCCCCCGACGGCACGTCGCGGACGCAGGAAGTGACTGCACGCGCAGGTGAGACGGTGCGCACGTCGATCTCGCTGCGCGCCGTCGTGGCGGCGAATCCGCAGCAGGCGGCGCAGCCGGCGCGACGCGGGATTCCCAAGTGGGCGTGGGCGGCCGGTATCGGCGGGGTCGCGGTCCTCGCATTGGCAGGCGGCGGCGGAGGCGGGTCCTCCGGCGGCACCATCGTTTTTGACGTCCAGAATCCATGAGCCAGATGATTCGTCGTCGCCCGCGTCGCGGGCTCGTTTCGGCGGCCGCGCTCGTGGCGGCCGCTGTCATCGTGTCGTGCGACACGCCCGTCACGCCGCCCGGCGAAGGGATGATCATTCCGCGCATCGCGATGCTGCAGCCGGACTCGGCGCTGCGTCCGATGCTGGACCACCTCACGAGTGTCGAAGCCATCATCACGGGTGACGCGGGCTTCTCGCGGCGCGTGACGCTGACGCTCAACTCGTCGACGAATCGGTATACCGGCCGCGCGAGCGGCCTGCCAGCGGGCACCTACACCGTGCGTCTCGAAGGCCGCAACGCCAACGGCGTCGTGTACTACGGGCGCCTGCCCAGCATCACCGTGGCGCGCGGCGAGACCCAGGAGCCGGCGATCATCTTTGCGCCGACGGTGCCGACGATGGCCGCCCCGGCGCTCGACAACACCACGAGCTTCACGCAGAACGTGCGCTTTGCGCGCGTGCCCAACGCCACGGGCTATGCGGTGGAGCTCTCGCAGGACGCCGGCTTCAATAGCGGCGTGACGTCGTACACGCCGACAGACACGTTCCAGCTGGTGAACGTCACGGCCACGGGCGTGTGGCACGTCCGGACGCGCGCGGCGCTGCCGGATGTGCCCTCGGCGAGCGTGCCGTGGTCGCCGTCGTCGTCGTGGACCGTCGTCGCCGCCACCGGCGGGCGCTCGCCCGCGGAAGCCTCGTCCGTGAACACCACGGTGGGGTCCGAGCAGGTCGTGCCGAACCGCAACATCACCTCGCCGACCCAGGTGGATTGGTTCGAGGTGAACACCCGCATCGGCGACTCGCTCATCATCTCGACGCGCACGACCGACATCAGCGGCAATCCGTCCGCGCTCAATACGGTGCTGACGCTGTTCCGCAACGATGCGGCCGTCCAGATCGCCACGAACGACAACGGAGGCGTCGCCGGCTTCGACTCGCGCATCGTCGCGGTCTCGCCCGCGACCGAAGCGCTGAAGGTACGCGTCTCGTCGTCGAGCAGCACGGTCGGCCACTTCGAGCTCGTGGTGCTCATCAAGCGCCTCGCCTTCGCCCCGACGGGGCTGGCGGCGACGATCGTCAACGCCGGCCGCGTGGATCTGGGCTGGGTGGACGCCGACACCGTCGAGACCGGCTACGCGGTCGACCGCTGCGAGGTCGAGGGCAGCACCTGCACATTCACGGTGCTGGCCGCCAACCTGCCGGCCAACAGCACGAGCTTCTCCGACAACAGCGTCCAGAGCAACAAGACGTACCGCTGGCGCGTGCGCGCGGTGAACGCGTCGGGCAGCTCCATCAACTCGCCGACGGCAGACGCCGCGATCTTCGGGCCCAACGCCCCGACGGGCTTCACGGCGACGACGACGTCGAACACAAGCATCACGCTCGCGTGGACGGACGCCGCGAACAATGAGACGGGCTACGAGATTGAGCGCTGCACCGGTGCCGCCTGCGACACCTTCACCGCGCTGACCTCGCTCCCCGCGGGCAGCACGGGGCACGTGGATGCCAGCGCCGTCTACAACACGGTGTACCGCTACCGCATCCGTGCGGTGAACGCCGTGGCGGCCTCGCCGTACGTCGGACCGCAGGATGCATCGACGGTGCCGCCGGCCACGCCGACGGGCCTCGCGGCCGTTGTGGCGGGTGCCACGCAGATCAACCTCACGTGGACCGACGTCGCAACCGACGAGCAGGGCTATCGCATCGAGCGCTGCACGGGCGACACCTGCTCCAACTTTGTTGAGATTGCGCAGGTCGGCGTCAACGCGAACTCGTACAACGATGCGACGGTGGCCTTTAACACGGGCTACCGCTACCGCGTGCGGGCCTTCCACGCCGTGGTCTCGCAGGACTACAGCAACCTGGCGAACGCCGACACGCGGCCGCCGGCTGCGCCGACGGTGCTGACCGCGACGACCACCGGACCGACGAGCATTGACCTCGCCTGGAACGACAATTCGGATGACGAGACGGGCTTCCTGATCGAGCGCTGCGCGACGGTGGGCTGCAGCAACTTCGCGGCGGTGCAAACGGTTGCGGCCGGCGTGGAGAGCTTCACTGACGCCGTGGTGCTCAACACGGTCTACAACTACCGCGTGACCGCCGTGGGCGTCCCCGGCAACTCGGCGCCGACCAACGTCGCCAGCGCCAACACGCTGGTGCCGGCGGCGCCGTCTGGCCTGCTGGCCACCACGCTGAGCGGCACGCTCATCCGCCTCGACTGGACGGACGAGAGCAACAACGAGACGCAGTGGGAGATCTCGCGCTGCGCCGGAGGCGCGTGCACGCCGGTCGTGCACAAGACGATCGCCGCGGGCGTGGTGACCTACACGGATACCGTCACGGCGGGCAACACGTACTCGTACACGCTGCGCGCGCGGAACATCGCCGGCGCGTCGGCGGCGTCGAACACGGCCACGGCCAACACGATCATTCCGGCCAATCCGGCCAACCTCACGACGACGACGCTGTCGGCCACGCGCATTGACCTGGCGTGGACGGACATCGCCACGACGGAGACGGCGTACGAGGTCGAGCGCTGCACGGGCCTCGCCTGCCTCGACTTCGCCAAGATCGCCGACCTGCCGCCGAATGCGGCGAGTTACTCGGACCTCTCGGTCACGTACAGCGAGCGCTATCGGTACCGCGTGCGCGCCGTGAACGCCGTGGGCGCGTCGGACTACGCGGGCCCGCAGGCCGGCAACACGGTGCCGCCGGTGCCGGTGTCGAACTTCACCGCGACCACGGCGGGCGCGACGTCCATCTCGCTGAGCTGGACGGACAACGCCGACGACGAGACCGGCTACCGGATCGAGCGCTGCGAGGGCGACACCTGCAGCGGGTATGCGGAGATTGCGGTGACGGCCGCCGATGCCACGAACTACGTGGACAACGGCGTGCAGTACGACCGCGCGTATCGGTATCGCATTCGCTCGTTCAATGTCGTGACCAGCCAGTTCTATGTCGGGCCGGTGAACGCCGACACGCGGCCGCCGCTGACGCCGACCGCGCTGGTGGCGACGACGACCAGCGGAACGACCATTGACCTCGCGTGGGCGGACAACGCCGACGACGAGACGGCGTACCGGATCGAGCGCTGCGACGGCGCCGGCTGCGACAGCTTTGTCCTGCAGGCGCAGGTACCGGCCAACACCGCCGCGTTCACGGACAACGTGACGATCGGCAACACGTACGTCTATCGGGTCATTGCGGTGGGTGTGCCGGGCAACTCGGCGGCCTCCAACACGGCCACGGCCAACACCATTCTGCCGCTGGCGCCGTCGGGACTGGCGGCGACCACGGTGAGCGCGAACCAAATCGATCTCTCGTGGGCGGACGGGTCCACGAACGAGACTGGCTTTGAGATCCAGCGCTGTGCCGGCAATGGCTGCGTGGACTTCACGACGATCGGGACCGTCGCGGCGAACCAGCAGAACTACAGTGACGGGTCGACCGTCGTCGGCAACGTGTACACGTACCGCGTGCGGGCGGTGAACGTCGCCGGCCAGTCGGGCTTCACCAACTTGGCGTTTGCGAACACGCTGCCGCCGACGGCGCCGACTGACCTGCAGGGTTCCGTCGAGGCCGGGCCGCAGGTGCTCCTCACGTGGACGAACAACGCGCCGGACTTGACCGGCACGCGCGTGGAGCGTTGCGAAGGCAACAGCTGCTCAAACTACGTGGAGATCGCGTTCGTCCCGGCCGGCAACAATCAGTATGCGGACGCTGCCATCGTGGCCGGCACGCAGTACCGCTACCGGGTGCGCGCGCAGAACGCGGCGGATGTCTCGGCATACTCGATCGAGATCGACGTGACGACGGCGCTCGCCGCGCCGCCGACGGTGCTCAACACGTCAAACCCGGGGCTCAACCAGATTCTGCTCTCGTGGGACACCTCCGTTGGTCCGCTCCTCTCGGGCTACGTGGTCGAACGCTGCACGGGCGTGGGCTGCTCGGAGTTCACCACGCTGGCGACCATCGGCGACCCGGGCACGCTGCAGTATCTCGACAACGTGGACCCGAACTCGGACTACCGGTACCGCGTGCGCGCGACGAATCCGCTTGGGGCGGGCCTGCCCAGCCCCGAGGCCGCGGGCACCACGCGCGCGCCGGCCGCGCCGAGCGGCCTCGTCGCGACGGTGACGACGGGCGCGGTCGAGCTCGCTTGGACGGATAATTCGGACAACGAAGCCACATTCGAGATTCAGCGCGCCTGCGTCGGCGTGGGCTGCGTGTTCGGGCCGCTGGCCACCGTGGGCGAGGGCGTGACGACCTACCGCGATGATGCGGTGTTCGCGAACGGGGCGTACCAGTACCGCGTCTATGCGTCGAACGATGCCGCACCGTCCGCCTTCTCCAACGAGCAGGCGGTGACGACGGCGCTGCAGCCCATCGCCACCGGCTTGACGGCCGCGACCACCGGGCCGACGAGCATCCAGCTCAACTGGACGGACAACGCCAACGCCGAGACGGGATATCAGATCGAGCGGTGCAGTGGCGACGGGTGCAGCACGTTCTCGGTGGTTGCGACCGTGGGTGCGAACTCCGTGGGCTATACCGACGCGGGTCTCGACACCGAGCAGTCGTATACGTATCAGGTGCGTACGGTCGCCGCGTTCGGCCCATCGGATCCCTCGAACGCGGCCACGGCGACGACGCGCCTGCCGGCGGCGGCGACCGACGCGGCAGCCAACACCGTCGCGAATGACCAGATCCAGGTCACCTGGACGGACAACGCCAACAACGAAACGGGCTACACGATCGAGCGCTGCGAAGGCAATGGTTGCACCAACTTCGCGTCCGTTGGGAGCGTGGGCGCCAACACCTTTGTCTTCCTTGACGCCGGCCTCGCGGCGAACACCGAGTTCTCGTACCGCGTCATCGCGACGAATAACGCGGGCCAGTCGGCGCCGTCGAATGTGGCCAGCGCGACGACGAACCTGCCGGCGACGCCGCTGAACGTGTCTGTCGGTATCCCGGTCGGCGCGCCGGATATCGTGCTCACGTGGACCGATGAGGCGACCGACGAGTTGGATCAGTCGATCGAGCGCTGCGTCGGAGTGGACTGCGTGAACTTTGCGGAGGTGGCCAGCGTAGCGGCCGACGTGCAGCAGTTCATCGATGCCGGCGGCGTGTTGTCGCAGCCGCATCGCTACCGCATCCGGGCGCGGAACGGCGCCGGGTACTCGCAGTACTCGGCTGTCGTCGAGATTGTCTATGAGCAACCGGCCGTGCCTACCGGACTCTCCGGCCTGCCGATTGCCGGCGGCCAGATTCACCTCACGTGGTCTGCCAACAACGCGACGGCCGCCGAGGTGCGCATCGAGCGCTGCGCCGGTATCGGTTGCGTGGACTTCGTCGAGATCGGCTCGATGTCGCCGGGCGAGAACTTCATCGACGCATCCCCCGTGCCGGAGGCGTTGCTGCGGTACCGCGTGCGCCCGATGAACGGCTTGGGCGCCGTGTACTCCGACCCTGCCGACGTGAGCAACGTGACGCCGCTCGCGCCGACGGGTCTCGCCGCCACTGCCGTCTCGGCCACGCAGGTCGATCTGACCTGGGTGGACCAGTCGAACAACGAGACGATGTTCATCGTGCAGCGCTGCACTGGTGGCAGCTGCACGGACTTCGCGACCATCGGGAACGCGCCGACGGACACGCCCGCGTACTCCGACGCCACCTTGACTGCGGGGCTCGTGTATCGCTTCCGTGTCATCGCGGCCAACACGGAGTACCTGCAGTCGCCGCCGTCGAACGTGGTGACGGCCGAGACCAACCTGCCGGCCACGCCGACGGATCTGACGGCCGTGGCCCAGTCCACCAGCGAAGTCCTGCTGACGTGGACGGACAATGCGACCAACGAGACGGACTACCTGATCGAGCGCTGCACCGGCGTGGGCTGCGGCGGCGCCTCGTTCACGACGCTCCAGCTGCTGGGCGCAAACGTGAATCAGTACACGGATGCGACCGTCTCGACGCTGGAGAGCTACAGCTATCGGGTGCGCGCCGTGGGCAGCGCTGGGCCGTCGGCCTTCTCGGCCGTCGCGACGGTGGTGATTGTCGCACCCGCACAGCCGCTCAGCCTGACGGCGACGACGACCAGCGGCACGAACATCAACCTGACCTGGAGCGACGAGTCCAACAACGAACTGGCGATGCGCGTGGAGCGCTGCGTCGGTGGCGGCTGTCTGGACTTCGTCGAGATCGCGGTGCTGCCGCCGGACACGGAGGCCTACAGCGACGCGTCGGTGACCACGAATAACACGTACACGTATCGGGTCCAGGCGACGAACAACGTGGGCGCGTCGGGCTTCTTTATGACCGCGACGGCCAACACGATCCTGCCGGCCGATCCCTCGGGCTTTGCCGTGACCACGGTGTCGGCGGAGCAGATTGACCTGACCTGGACCGACAATGCCAATAATGAGAGTGGCTACGTCGTCGAGCGCTGCGCCGGTGTCGGCTGCAGCGACTTTACGGACTTGGCGACGCTCGAGCCGGACAAGACGGGCTACCAGGACACGGGCCTGACGCCCGAGGAGTCGTACTCGTACCGGATCCGGGCCTTCAACGTGGCCGGCACATCGGCGGTCGTCGGCCCGCTGACCGCTACGACGATCCTGCCGCTGGCGCCGACGACCCTGACGGCGACGGTCGTCTCGGGCTCGCAGGTGGACATCACGTGGACGGACAACGCCACCAACGAGCAGGGCTACCGCATCGAGCGCTGCTCGGGCTCGGGTTGCTCGAGCTT
>CAYPYY010000001.1:2152-5107 GCA_964414995.1 uncultured Gemmatimonas sp. | reverse complement strand
CCAACGAGCAGGGCTACCGCATCGAGCGCTGCTCGGGCTCGGGTTGCTCGAGCTTCATCGAGGTGGCGGTCGTGGGCGCGGATGTCACGAACTACTCCAGCACGGGTCTGGTGCAGAACTCGTTCTATACGCACCGGGTGCGCGCGTACAACGCGGCGGGCACCTCGGCGTACAGCAACACGGTGCAGGTGAACACCTTCCCGCCGGCGGCGCCGAGCGGGCTGGCTGCGACGACGCAGACGGCGACGTCGGTGCAGCTCACGTGGAACGACCTCTCGGGCAATGAGGCGGGCTTCCAGGTCGAACGCTGCCAGGGCGTCGGCTGCGGCGGCGTCTCGTTCGCCCTGATTGGCACGACCGGCCCGAATACGCCGAACTTCCTCGACACGACGGCCCCGGCCGGCGTGTCGGTGAGCTACCGCGTGCGCTCGTTCAACGGCGTGGCCAACTCGAGCTACACGAACACGGCGACGGCGAGCACGGTGGTGCCGAATGCGCCGTCGGCGATGGTCGCGTTCCCGCAGGGCCAGACGCAGATCTATACGCAGTGGTCGGACAATGCGACGGACGAGGCGGGATACCGGCTCGAACGCTGCGAAGGCGCGGGCTGCACGAACTTTGTGCAGATCACGGAGACCGGGGCTAATGTGGGGTCGTTCGTGGACACCGGCGTCTTGGCCAACACGGTCTATCGGTACCGCGTGATCGCGTTCGGCAACGGCGTGTCGGACTACTCAAACATCGCCGACGTGACGACGATCCTGCCGGCGGCTCCGTCGGGACTGACCGGCGTGGCGGTATCGGACAATCGCATCGATCTGACGTGGGCGGACAACGCGGACAATGAAGACAACTTCCGAGTCCTGCGTTGCTCGGGCGCGCTGTGCGAGAACTACGGTCAGGTTGCCGTGCTGCCGGCGAACACGACGGCGTTCTCCGACCTGAGCGTCGTGCCGAACGAGACGTATCGCTACGTCGTGAGCGCGACCAACGGCGCTGGCGAGTCGGCGTTCTCGGCCTTCTTCGAAGCTGAGACCAACGTCCCCGGCCTGCCGAGCGGACTCACGGCGACGGTGGTGACGGCCACGCAGATCGATCTCGCGTGGACCGACAACGCCACGACGGAGACCGGGTTTGAGATCGACCGCTGCACCGGCGAGAGCTGCGTGGACTTCACGCCGCTGATTTCGCTCCCGGCGGACGCGACCTCGTACCAGGATGTCACCGTGCTGGCCTCGACGGCGTACCGGTATCGGATCCGGGCGCTGGGCGCGACCGGCAACTCGGGCTACTCGAACATCGCCACGGCGGCAACGAACGCGCCGAACGCGCCGACGAGCCTCACGGCGACGCCGGTGTCTGGCACGCAGATCAACCTGGCGTGGACGGACGACGCCAACAACGAAGCCGGCTACGAAGTGGAGCGCTGCACCGGCGCGGGCTGCGGCGTGTTCACGCGCCTCGACAGCCTGCCGCCGAACACCACGTCCTTCAACGACGTGACGGCGGTGGTGGACGTCGAGTACGAGTACCGGGTGCGGGCGGTCAACGCCGCCGGTACCTCGGCCTACGCAACGGCCTCGGCCAACACGCTGCTGCCGGCCGCACCGACGACCCTGACGGCGACGACCATCTCGGCGACGCAGATCGATCTCTCGTGGGCCGACGTGGCGAACAACGACACGGAGTACGTCATCGAACGCTGCATCGGCGCTTCGTGCACGGGCTTCGTCGAACTCACGACGCTGCCGGCCAACGCGACGGCGTTCAGCAACACGGGCCTCGACCCGGGCTTCCTCTACCGGTACCAGGTCCGCGCACGCAACGTCGCCGGTCCGTCGGCGCCGTCCAACATCGCCGAAGCCTCGACTGACTTCCCGCTGCCGCCGGTCGCACTGACGGCGGGGGTCAACAGTCCGACGCAGATCAACCTGAACTGGGTGGATGCGTCGGGTAACGAGGACGGGTTCGAGATCGAGCGCTGCTCGGGCGCGGTGGATTGCGACTCGTTCGCGCCGCTCGCCTCGGTCGGCGCCGATGTGAGCAACTATATGGATGGCACGGTCTCGGTGGGCAACTACTACCGGTATCGGGTGCGCGCGGTGAACTTCGCCGGCGCCTCGGCCTGGTCGGATCCGGTGACCATCAACACGTTCGTGCCGGCGACGATCACGGGCATCACGGCCGTGGCCACCTCGGGCACGACGGTGCAGCTCTCGTGGAACACGGAGCCCGCGGCGCTCAGCTATCAGGTGCTGCGCTGCGAGGGTCTGGGCTGCGAACCGCAGCCGATCGGCGAGTCGACCGCACCG
Organism: uncultured Gemmatimonas sp.; assembly: GCA_964414995.1. Lineage (GTDB taxonomy): Bacteria > Gemmatimonadota > Gemmatimonadetes > Gemmatimonadales > Gemmatimonadaceae > Pseudogemmatithrix. The sequence goes on along the minus strand of CAYPYY010000001.1, from coordinate 2,795 downwards.
AGCACGGAGTACATCGATAACACGGCGAACACCGGCGTGACGTACACGTACTATGTGCGCGGCGTGAACTCGTCGGGCCTGTCGGACGTGGACCTGAACAACGTTGCCGTGGTGGCGCTGACGCCGCCGGCGGCGCCGACCGGCCTCGCCACGCTCGCGCTCTCGAGCACGCAGGCGCTGCTCACCTGGAACGATGCGGCTACGGACGAGACCGGGTACCGCGTGGAGCGGTGCTCGGGCGATGGGTGCTCGACGTTCGCCGAGGTCGCGACGCTCCCGGCCAACAGTCTCAACTGGCAGGACGACGGCTTGGCGCCGTCCGGCATCTACGTCTACCGCGTGTTCGCGGTGAACGCGGTCGGATCGTCGGCGCCGTCGAACGAGTACCCGGTGAGCCTGAACGTTCCGGAGGCGCCGAGCGGTCTGTCGGCCACCACGACGGGACCGGGGCAGATCACGCTCGCGTGGACGGACAATACCATCCGGGAGCTCAACTTCTCCGTTGAGCGCTGCGCCGGCCTCGGCTGCGGCAGCTTCGTGCAGGTTGCGGTGCTGCCGGCCGATGCCACGTTCTACGAGGACAACGGCCTCTCGCTGAACGCGACGTACAGCTATCGGGTGCGTGCGCTCAACAACGTGGGCC
>CAYPYY010000001.1:0-2052 GCA_964414995.1 uncultured Gemmatimonas sp. | reverse complement strand
CTCTCGCTGAACGCGACGTACAGCTATCGGGTGCGTGCGCTCAACAACGTGGGCCCGTCGGGCTTCTCCAACACCGCGACGGCGAACACGCTGTTGCCGATCGCGCCGAGCGGCGTCACGGCGACCACGGTCACGGGTCCGGACGTGCAGCTCTCGTGGGTGGACAACGCGAACAACGAGAGTGAATACCGGATTCTTCGCTGCCAGGGCGGCGGCTGCTCCGATTACGCCGAGGTCGGCCTCGTCGGTGCGAACCAGACGGCCTTCCTGGACGAATCGGTGGAGCTGGGTGCCAACTACAACTACCGGATCGTGGCGCTGAACATCTCCGGTCCGTCCGCTCCGTCGCCGGCGGTCGGGGCGAGCACGGTCATCGGGCAGCCGTCCATCCATTGGATCGATGCGCTCGATCGCAACAGTGCGCGTGTGTATTTCGGGGCCGCCAACTCCTGGGAAAACGGCACCGACGTGTATCGCTGCAACGGTGAGACCTGCACGGACTTCGTGAAGGTTGCGGAGCTCCCGAAGGGTCAGTTCCAGTTCGACGACACCGGACTCACGACGGGTGCGGACTACCGGTATGCGCTGCGGCATCGGACGGAGAAGGGCAGCTCGGCGCCCTCGACCCCGATGTTCCAGTCGCAGCCGGCCGATGCGCAGTTCGTCTCGGTGGTGAACATCGCCGACAGCCCGGATACGCGGATGCGGCAGGTGGTGACGGTTGTGCCCAGCAACGTCGGGCAGCTGCGATTCCGGTCGCCGGGTCCGTTGAACCAGTACTATATGATCGTCCGTCGGGGCGCCGCGCCGGATCTGTGGAACGGCTTCTGGGATTGCATCTCGTGGGACGGCTCGGACTGCGTGTTTGACGGCGCCCAGGGTGGTGACTGGTACGTCGGCTTCTATCCGTATGCCTTCGAGTACACGGGCACCACGGTGGCGCTCGGCGTACAGTTCCAGTTCTCGAGCTGCGGCACGTCGGGTCCGACGGGCCCCTCGGACGGCGCGTGTTCGACGGCGTACAACCAGACGGCCAACCAGGGTCGTGTGGTGACGAACAACGGCATCCAGGCCTTCACGGTGCCGGTGAACGGCACGTATGAGATCATCACGGTCGGTGCACAGGGTGCCTCGGGTCAGGCGGGTCGCATCGGCGGGCGGGGTGCGTACATCGCCGGCACGTTCAGTCTGACCGCCGGTCAGGTGCTAAACCTGGCGGTGGGCCAGATGGGTAGCGGCCAGAACAGCGGTACCGACGGCGGCGGCGGTGGAGGCACGTTCGTGGTTGACAACTCGGGCAATCCGCTGATCGTGGCGGGTGGCGGCGGTGGCACGCGCGTCGCGGCCGGAAGCGACGGTTGCAATGCCTCCACGACCATCTTCGCGACGCTTGGATCTGGCGACTTCTCGACGTGGGGCTGTCCGCTCAAGAACTCGAACGTTGGTCTCGGCGGCCTGCTCTCCTCGCCGTGGGACTACGGGGCCGGCGGTGCTGGATTCTTTGGCAACGGCGCCGACGACAATACCAGCGGCATCACGTACGGCCAGGGCGGTCGCTCGTGGGTGAACGGCCTCTTCGGTGGCGTGCCTCTCAGCGGCTGCGGCAACCCGGCGCCGGGCGGATTCGGTGGCGGTGGCGCCGGCAACGGCTGCTATGGCGGCGGCGGTGGCGGCGGCTATTCGGGTGGTGACGGCGGTTGGGTGGCCGGCGGTGGCGGTTCGTACAACTCTGGCGGCAACCAGGTCGCGATTGCCGGCTCCGGCACGGGCCACGGCAGCATCCTGATTCGCTGGGTCGGCCCGTAAGCTGAGTCCCGCACGGCAGTGAGACCGCCCCCGCACCGTACCCGGTGCGGGGGCGGTTCTCTTTGCGTAGGATATCCCGATGCCGATCCGACTCGGTTGTCAGGGCTGGAACTACCCCGCGTGGGTGGGTGCCTTCTATCCGCCGAAGACGCGGGCCGTGGACTTCCTCGCGGTGTACGCGCGGGCCTTCGACACGGTCGAGGTGGACTCTACGTTTTACGCCGTGCCCGCAGCGAAGACGGTGCG